>CAMWJY010000143.1 GCA_947174685.1 uncultured Mollicutes bacterium
TATCAGGATCATGTACTATTGAAATAATTAAGGAAATCTTTTGCTTCATACCAGTAGAAAGATCTCCAATTTTAACCTCCTTAAAGCTATCTACACCAAATTTTTGAAATAAAACAGACTTTCTTTTCTCAGCAATATCCTTAGGAACATTATGAAGATTTGAAAAATAATCATAAAGATAATTCGGTGTAAAGAAATCCTCTAGCTTTAATTCACTTGTCAAAAAGCCAATCTTTCCTCTTACCTGATCAGGAGATTTTACAACACTTACCCCATCTACTATTGCATCTCCACTATCCGCCTTAATTAAGGAGGCAATCATTCTTAATGTGGTTGTCTTACCAGCGCCATTAGGACCTAATAATCCATATATCTCACCACGATTTACAGTAAAAGATAAGCCATCTACAGCTACCTTCACATTATCACTTGTTTTATTAATTTTCTTTTGCTTGCTTGTTAATTTAAAGGTTTTCTTTAAATTATCTACAATTAGTATTTCTTCCATTACACATTTACCCTTTCTTCTTTTACTTCTCTATCAAAATTTTGAGTAGTCTCTTCAAACCAAAAGATTTGATCTAAAGTTTTCCTTAAGACCTTACATATGGCAATGCAGAGTTTAATCGTTGGATTATATTCTCCACTTTCAATTTGATTTATGGTCTGTCTTGTAACACCAACCGCTTGGGCAAGCTCTGCTTGTGACATATCTAGCTCTGCTCTAGCAGACTTCAGTTTCAAATTCTTCATCTTCAATAAATACCTTCCTCTTATCCATTTTATATTTTATAAATAAATTCACTGCCGTAATAAGTAAAACAATTCCGCCTGATAAATTTACAAAGGATACATCAACCTGCCCATCCACAATAAAATCACGCATGACAATAGAGGCAACACCTACAACAGTATCCATTAATCCTATAACTGCTAAAAAAATACTTAGCCTTAGTTTACTTTCACCCTCACTTGTATAAGCATCCTTCCATATCGCTGTAATTGCAAAAACACCAATAGAAAGCATTCCCCAAGTAAAAACACCAACTAAATAGTTACACCAATCATAATCTAGCATAGTACGAAGCATACCATCTATGAATAAACAAAAAAGTAAAAAGAAAAAGCTAATACAATAACAATCTCCTCTACTCTTTAATTGTCTTTCATCAAAATGCGCTTTAACAAGTTGTTTTTTACGAATCATTATAGAAACTAAGGTTACACTAAAAACAGAAATAAATAATCCTGTGCATACACCTAAGGGATACATTAATTCATATTTTCTAGTGACCAACCATACGATGAATATAGTTAAAACAACTAATGCTAAAAAAGCATTTATTAAAATGTGAACTAAATATTTCTTCATCAGGAAAACCTCCTAAATAATATTATACACTCTTTTTACATTATGTCAACTATATCCGACATTTTGTTGTTTTTATTTGTCAAACAAAAAACCTTTAAGTTTATCATCCCTTAAAGGCTTCTCTTTCATATCCACATTTAAAAGAAATTATATGAGTTCATCTAAGCTACTAAAAACAAATCCCTTTTCTCTTAGCTTATCTATGGCTGTACCTAATACCTTAACATTAGATTTAGTAAGTGTATGCATCAAAATAATAGAGCCATTTTTAGTTTGTTTTAAAATATTATTTAAAGCAAAGTCTACTCCTCTATCATCATAGTAAACATAATCATAATAACTGACATCCCATTTAAAAATTGTATAACCCAGTTCATTTAAAATTGCCTGTTTACTTTTATTGATTCTTCCCATAGGAGGTCTAAAGTATTTTGTTACAGGTTGTCCTGTCATTTCTAATACTGCTTTTTCGTATTTTTCAATGTCATTACGAAATTGTTGATTAGATAGCTGGGTAATATCCTTATGACACATCGTGTGATTTCCTAGCGTTTGTTCTTTTACAATACGATTAATTAAAATCGGATTTTGAACAAGGAAATCTCCTTCAATAAAGAATGTTGCAGGAACATTCTTTTCTTTTAATATATCTAAAATATCTCTTGTATTTTTATAGGAATGTCCATCATCAAATGTTAAATATATGTGATTTGAATTTGGATCACCTTGATAGATTATTTCTCCTGCTGCACTTGCAGAAATGGATAAACTACAGAATAGGGATAGTATAAATAACCATATTTTCCTCATTATATCACCAAAGATAGTATACCCTATTCTTCGACAAATTATTTATCTATGTCCTGAAAATAGCTACAAATCTCCTTAAAGTAATCTAGCTTATCTCTTCCTTGAATATCTAATAAAATATGAATTTCACTCTTGTTATAGGTAAGCTTCAGATTAGAATATTTGAGCATTTCTGTAAATAAGAAATTCCCATCCATTTGATTGGTTTTATCTTCAGTAAAGATAAAGTCAAAATACCTCTTATTTGATGTATCTATCTTATAAATTTCTAATTTCTTACAATAGTTCTTCATAAGCTTTTCATACATATATAAATATAATTCTTCATCAATATTCCCAAAGCGATCCTTTAATTCCAACTCCAAATCCTTAAGACCTTTTAAGGATTTGAGTTTATCAATTTTCTTATGAATTTCAATTCTTACATCTTCATTTTCAATGTATCCTTTTGAAATTGTTCTAGAAACCATAGGCGTAGTAATTGATTGATCCACTACTTCCTCTGGATGAGCAGATATATGCTCGATTTCTTCATTTAAAATCTTTAAATACATATCTAAACCAACAGATTCCACAAAGCCAGATTGTTCTTCTCCAAGCAAATCTCCACTACCACGAATAGATAAATCACGCATTGCAATTTTAAAGCCACTACCTAGTTCATTAAACTCTTTAATAGTTTCTAAGCGTTTTTCTGCTTCTTCAGTTAAAATCTTTCTTGGCTCATACATCATATAGGCATAGGCAATTTTGTTTGACCTTCCTACACGACCACGAATTTGATACAGCTGAGCTAAGCCTAAACGATTCGCATCATGAATAATTAATGTATTTGTATCAGGCATATCAATTCCTGTTTCAATAATCGTTGTACATAACAAAACGTCATATTCATGATTGATAAAATCACGAATACGGTTTTCTAACTGGTCATGGGTAAGCTTACCATGTCCTACACATATTCTTGCCATTGGGACAAGCTGTTTTAATTTGGTTTGCATCTCTTCTATGGATTCAACAAAATTATATAGATAAAATACCTGTCCACCACGAGAAAGTTCTCTTTCTATCGCATCTGCAATAATTCGGTCATTTCTCTCTAATACATAGGTCTGTACAGGATATCTATTTTTAGGCGGAGTTTCAATCATAGATAAATCCTTTAGTCCTAGCATAGACATTTGTAAGGTTCTTGGAATCGGTGTTGCAGATAAGGTGATACAATCTACATTAACCTTCAATTCCTTTATCTTTTCCTTATGAGTCACACCAAAACGTTGCTCCTCATCTACAATCAATAATCCTAAATCCTTATAGACTACCTCATTAGATAATAACCTGTGTGTTCCAATAATAACATCTACTCCACCCTTTTTCAAATCTGCTAGAATCTGTTTTTGTTTGGAGGCGGGAACAAAACGATTTAAAAGCTCCACACGTATTCCATAATCTTCCATACGTCCCTTAAAGGTTCTATAGTGCTGACTTGCAAGAATTGTTGTTGGAGCTAGCATTGCAACCTGCTTTCCACTATACACAGCCTTAAAGGCAGCACGCATTGCAACCTCTGTTTTACCATAACCAACATCTCCACAAA
>CAMWJY010000144.1 GCA_947174685.1 uncultured Mollicutes bacterium
CAATCAACTATAATGGAGCTAATAGGTAATAAGCTACCAGCAGGACCAGCAGTAGAGATAGAAAAAATCCTAGCTAAGGTAAAAGAGGTAGTAAAGGACTTAGCTATTACAGAAGATACCTTAGGCTTATGCTTGAATTTAGGTGCAATAATTGAAGGAATGAGTGAGACTACTATTGTATTAACAAACACAATAGAAGGTTTTGACATTACAAGTGATTTATATGAATTAAGTATTCGACTTGATGTAACAAAACAAGAAGAGATAGAAGTAGAGGATAGCAAATATTCTCCTATTGAAGGATACTTGGAATTAGTAGAATATATAATGTCTATCATCAATAAAGAATCTTTAGGTATTCAATTGAGGGGTATATATAACTTAGAGAATATGCCAGTAGTATTTAATGGCAATATTGAATTAATGTATAATACAAGTACCTCTCAGTATGAAGTATTTATGCTTCTAACAGTTGTTGTTTCTGATATAACTGCTCAAGTTAAATTAGCATATAAAGAAGATAAACTTTATGTTGAATTATATGATAATGTTATAGAAATTTCTGTAAGTGAATTTGATGAGGTAATCTCTGTTGTTTGTGAGAAATTTGATATTTCACTAGAACAATCAAATGATACTTTATCATTGGATTCAATTATAAATTTAACAAAAGTAATAACTATTTTTGATTCTTCAATTGAATTAGATTTAAGTCAATATGTATCTTTCTTTACAAAGCTTGTTTTAGCTTATAACAAGATAGAAAATGGTTATGAATTTATAATTAGCCAAGATAATTTATTAGATGTCACTCTTTCTGTTTCAACTATTTCTTATGAAGAGATTACTATTCCTGAGGCAACCCTATACAAAGAAGATCTAATTGCTTTATTAGATACTATTTCTTATGTATTAGAGATTGTAAAGGGAAATGCAATCCATTTAGATATTAATGATGCTTTTGTGAAGATTACTTTAAATGAAAAAGAAGAAATTATAAAGATAAATGGCTTTGTTGATCTGTTATGGAATGTAGATGGTATTCAGGTTGCTGGAAGCTTCCTAGTAGATGGTGCTGGAATCCTTGCTGAAATTGATATAGCTGTAATAGATAATACAATTTATTTAACTATTTCTAATCAAACCTTCTCTTTAAAATTAAATGAAATTAATGATTTTATCGCAGAGGCAATAGAAATTTTATCTCCAATGGTAAGTATAACTATGCCAAGTTTGGAGAGTACTTCCTTTGAAGTAGATTTAATGGATTTAGGCTTTATGCTTACAAGTAATTCTATAGAAGCTTCTTTGGAAGCATTAGTTGGTAAAGCATGTACTCTTTTTGTAGCCTTTGGCTTAGTTGAAGAGGGGATGAATACTCAAGTAAATATTTCTTATGATGATTTAGTTCAATTTGAAGCTCCTATTCTTATTTCTTCATCAGAGGTTCAAGAGATAGAAGCTCCTTCACAAGCAGTTCATAAGGATGAACTATTAGAAATATTAACCTATGTAGTTGAGGCTTATGAGCTTTCCTTAAAGGATGAATTTAATTTTGCAATATCTACTTTAATTAATACAAATGGAGAAGTAGTTGCCAATATTAGTGGTAATGTATATATTAAGCTTCTTGAAAATCAAGAGTTTGATGCTCATCTAGATTTGATAGTCCATGAATATTCTGCTGGAAACGAAGTAGCTTGGCATCAATTGAATTTACAGGTAATTTCATTAGCTACTATGAATACCTTAGATCCTAGTGTTGGTGTTGCTATGATGTATGCAATATATGGAAATAATCCAAATGATTTAGATGCAGTAGTTAAGGTAAAATCTACTTATACAGGAATTGAGGATTTGATTGCTTCTATTATGCAGCTTATGAATTTAGATATTCCTGCATTAACAGGTGATAATACTTCATCTAGTATGGATATACGCTCTCTAATTGATTATTTAGAGGTGACTGAACATAGTCTTTCTGTTGGTATTGAAGCTAATGCATTATTTGCTGCTATGCAAGATGAAAGACAAATTATTCATATTACATTGACTAAGGATTTAGAATCTAAATTAGAAAGTGTTTTAATTGATAATTTATTTGTATCTTATACAAACGCAGCAAACTATATGAAGCTGGATGGCTTGGAGGTTGCTTTACAGAATAAAGAAATAAGCTTTGTTATCCCATCTGCTGATGAGCTTTCTAAGTATTATGATATTTCAGAGATTTCTAATTTATTTGAGGCCTTATATTATAATGCATTAGAGAAGAACTATGAAATTTCAGGAACTGTAACATTGACAGCACTTAGTATTGTTAATGTGAATATGCCTGTATTGTTCAAAATCCAAGTAGATGAAAATGGTGCACCTATCGTATATGCACATTTAGACATGACAAACATAGGTTTGGGTTCCTTAATGATGACCAAAAAACATGTTTATATCTATTATAAGGATTCTTATGTTTATATCTATAGAGATGATGCTAAGAATGAAAATGATCGTAAGGTTAAGGTTCATATTTCTGAATTTATGGAAAATATTGTGTACTATTTAATGGATTATGCAATGGGTTTACCTGAAAGCATTATTTCCTTAATCAACAAAGCACCTGAGGGAGATGGCTTTATTGATGCAGCACAATGTATTAACAATATATTCATTGGTGAGGATCAATTTGAGTTTGATCTGAATATGAAGGAAATTGCCGATAATAATGACCTTGGTAGATTATTAATTCGTTTAGCCTCAGTATTAGTTGCAAAAACAGATGAAGATGGAAATAAGATATATGTTCCAATGATTTATCAAATTCCTAAGTTTGAATTTGTGGCTGTTGATGTTGTAAAATTAAATAGCACTAGTCTAACCTTAAGTAATATTAAACAGGATGAATCTGGAGATTATATTGCTTATGATATTTCATTAGATGAATTAGATGCTTATCTTGCAGATTTCGATGCTAATTACAATGCAGATGAAGAATACATTTATAGTAAGGGTGCTTGGGTAAGTAATGGTAAGATTAAGCATAATGTCGTTTATGATATGGGACTTGCTGGAGATAAGGTTAAGCGTTATGCTGAAGGAGAGCTTTTGGATTTCCCTTCCTATAGAGATGACATTGTTTCCTTAGATGTAGATGGTACAACCAAGTATTATAAAATCTTAGGATGGTATGAGGATGCTTCCTATTTAAAGCCTCTTGAATCTATTTATGATATTTATATGGGAAATAAAGCAAGAACCTTCTATGCTAAGACGAAAGAAATTACTATTTCTATTACATTAAGCTCTTCCTTAGATGAAGAAATCACTCTTACCTATTATGAAGGCTTTGACTTTGTAAAAGAAATAGAGGCAATGTATAGTATCCATAAACAAGAAAATACAATTTATAAATTTGTTGGAATTGCAGATGAGACAAATACCTTAGTTGATGTAAATTCATTAACTCTAGGAGAATATTCCTTTACAGTTGTTTGGGAGGAGGTACATTATTCCTTCTATGCTATATATGATGGAAATGAAAAGCTACTAGAGGATACAAGTGAAGAAGTATTCTTAGACCAAGATTATAGCATATTACGTAATGGAACCTATTTCCTATATAAGAATACTTACTTAACTCCTCAAAACTTACTTGCAAGGTTTGGTAATCTGTTTGTTCTTAATGAAGAGAAAGAAAGATTTGAAATTGTATTATATTCTTTAACAGATTCTTTATTTGAAGCATATGATAC
>CAMWJY010000145.1 GCA_947174685.1 uncultured Mollicutes bacterium
AATTAATTTTCCAAACGAAGAAGGCTTTAAATGATTTACAAAATGTTGATCCAACAGAAAAGGAAAATGCAGAGCATCTTTGTGAAGAATTACAAAAGGCTTTAGATAAAAACGATATTGCTGATATTAAGGAAAAGAAGGAAGCCTTAGAAAAGGTTGCTCAGGACATTGCTGTTAAGGCATACCAGCAAACTCAAGGGCAGGCAGCTCCAGAACAAGAGGCAGAAGGTTCTTCAAAGAAGGATAACACAGTAGACGCAGATTTCTCTGACGTACAATAAGAAAGATATAAACAATTTTGAAGGGACCCATATGGGCCCTTCTGCTTATGAGGTGGCTTAAGTGGCAAAGAGAGATTATTATGAGGTACTCGGCTTATCTAAGGGAGCAAGTCAGGAGGAAATCAAAAGAGCGTATCGACAGCTTGCAAAGAAATACCATCCTGATATTAACAAGGAGCCTGGTGCTGAAGAAAAATTTAAAGAAATAAATGAAGCATATGACACACTATCTGATGAACAGAAGAAAGCCCGCTATGATCAATTTGGCTTTGACGACCCTATGGGAGGAGCCGGCGGAGGCTTCAGTGGCTTTAATGGTGGTGGCTTTAGTGGCTTCGGTGGCTTTGAGGATATATTCTCTTCCTTCTTTGGTGGTGGATCTAGGAATCAGCATGGTCCACGTCAAGGAGCTGATGTAGAAAAGACAATGACCATTAGCTTTGAGGATGCAGTCTATGGCTGTAAGAAGAAGATTCGTTTGACTGTAGATGATGAGTGTACCTCCTGTGGTGGCACGGGAGCATATTCCAAAAGTGATATTAAGACATGTCCAAAATGTAAGGGTCAGGGACGAGTATACGTTCGTCAACAGACCATATTTGGGCAATCTACTGTACAAACTACTTGTCCAGATTGTGGTGGGTCAGGAAAGACCATAACCAGAAAGTGTGATGCTTGTGGTGGGAAAGGAAGAATCCGCAAGACTAAGGATGTAGAGGTAAATATTCCTGCAGGTATTGATACTGGAATGACTCTTAGAATGGCAGGCTGTGGAGAGGCAGGAGTGAATGGTGGAGCGCCAGGAGATTTATATATCACCTTTACGGTTATTCCGCATAAGAACTTTATTCGTGAAGGCTCAGATATTATTTTAAATGTACCTATCAGCTTTACACAAGCTGCTTTAGGAGATTCCATAGAGGTTCCAACGATTGATTCTCCAGTAGTTTTAAAGATTCCTGCTGGAACGCAGACAGAAACACGCTTTCGTTTAAGAGGTAAAGGAACGAAGAATCCAAAATCCTCTTCCTCCTCTCGAGGAGATCAATTTGTTATTGTTCATGTAGAAACCCCAACAAATTTGACCTCTGAGGAAAAGGAATTGCTAGAAAGATTAGGAAATGTAGAAAAGAAGGAGAAAAAGTCTCCTTGGGAAAAATTTAAGAAATTATTTCAATGAAAATTAAGGCTAAATGAAAGAATTTAGCCTTTTCTTTATACTCAATCTTGATAATGCCTTTTAAAATTGATATAATTTATATGATATAATTATGGTTGATCATAATATGAAGGAATATGAAAAATTATTATTTGAGGATACAAAAAGAAAAGAGACTCTAAAGGCTTTAACTCAAATAAAGCTAGGCTTGTTTGAGCAAAAGGAGGAAGAAGCATTTGATTTTTCTCTTTATACGAAAATGACATATGGTAAGAAGTATAAAGGACTTTATGACCTATATCAGAACAATGAAACGCTAGAACTAGTTTTAGTTTGTCCTTTAGTAGAAAATAATAAGGGAGATTATAATGAACGTAAGGATTTAACTCCTTATGCCTATGATTGTATATATCTAGAGTATTTGGATGAAGAGGCATACGCTCTTGTTAAGCAGGCAGCAGTCCATGAAAAGAGTGTATTTATAGACGTGTTCTATTATATTTCTATTGTATTTTATTTTATCTATTTGGCAATAACTTTGGGAATCACTATTTACTATTTAATAAACCAAAGCTTTGAAAATGTGCTTATCCTTTGCGGAGCATTCTGGGGTGGATTAGGTGTATATACTGTTTTACTACCTATCCTATTAATTCAATATCGTAAATTTAAGGCTCAATAATATGCAGAAGTTTTTTATTTCCTCACAAGAATTTGAAAGCTGCTGCTTGTCAAAAGAGATAGCCTATCAAATAAAAAATGTTCTTAGAGGTAGGGTTAAGGATCAATTTCTTATAGGAGTGGATACAAAAACCTTCTTAGCTGAGATTACAGAAATAGGAAATAAAGATGTCAAATTTAGAGTTGTTGAAGAGGTGGCTGGCAATTTTGAATTGCCAGTTTTTGTTTCTTTATTTCAGGGCTATCCAAAAGGAGATAAGCTGGAGTCTATCATTAAGTATGGAACACAGTTAGGAATTAGTGAAATAAATCCTACCCTAATGGCGCGCTCTATCGTTAAAATTGATGCAGACAGAAAACAAGGAAAGCTAGAAAGATTGAATAAAATAGCTAAGGAAGCTGCTGAGCAATCCTTCAGAAATATTGTCCCAGTAGTAAAGGATATAAAAAAGCTTAAGGATATGGATTTCTCTAGCTACACGATTAAGCTTTTATGCTATGAGGAAAGTGCTAAAGAAGGAGAAAAGAGTGCCTTTAAAAAAGCTATCCAATCAGCAACCGTATCAGACAGAATAGCGGTTTTAGTAGGACCTGAGGGAGGAATTACACCTGAGGAGGTAACCTATCTAGAAGCTCAAGGATTTATTAGAGTTGGCTTAGGACCTAGAATTTTAAGAACAGAAACAGTTATTTATTATATATTAGCAGCAATGAGTTATGAATGGGAATTGAAATAATGAAAAAAATAGGATTTGTTACGTTAGGCTGTAAGGTAAATATCTATGAGTCTAATGCTTTAAAAAATGAATTAATCAAAAAAGGCTATGAAGTAGGGGAACCTACTCCTTTTTGTGATGCCTATATCATTAACACCTGTTCAGTAACAAATATGGCAGATGCTAAAAGTAGAAGAATGATTCATCGTCTTGCCAAGCTAAATCCAAATGCGATTCTTTGTGTTATGGGCTGTTATAGTCAAACCAATAAAGAAGCCTTAGAGCTTGAGGGAGTGGATATCCTTGTTGGAAATGGAAATAAGCTTGAGATTATTCCTATGCTTGAGGATAAGCTTTTAGACAAGGCACTAGAAAAGCAGATAGCAATTTTAGATATATTAAACCACAAGGAGTATGAGCCTTTAGAAGTAACAACCTATGATCATACACGTGCATTTGTGAAAATTGAGGATGGTTGTGAAAATTTCTGTACCTATTGTATTATTCCTTATGCTAGAGGTCCAGTTCGTTCTAAACCTGCTTCTGAGGTTATAGCTGAGATCAAGCGAATTGTTCAGGAAGGCTATTTGGAGGTTGTTTTAGCTGGCATTCATACTGGAAGATATCAGGATGGGAGTACCAATCTTTCTTCTTTAATTCAGCAAATTCTTAAGGAAGTACCAAAATTGGAAAGACTAAGGCTTTCCTCTATTGAAATCAATGAGGTGGACGATGCCTTTATTGACCTTATGGCAAATACTAAAATTCTTGCTGATCATCTTCATTTGCCTTTACAAAGTGGAAGTGATGCTGTATTAGAGAAGATGGAAAGAAAATAAAATACAGATTTTTTCTTAAAGAAAGTTGAAAAAATCAGAAGTGTTCGCCCTGAT
>CAMWJY010000146.1 GCA_947174685.1 uncultured Mollicutes bacterium
GATGATTCTCCAAGAATTACTAATAATTTCCAAATTAACTTAAAGTTTTTGTAACAAACTAATAGTGTAAGGAGGTGAAATTATGAAAGATAAAATTACCTGTAGACCTTGTAAGGAAGAAAATAACTGGGAAATCGAAGATCAATATGGCGAAGTTTTAGATACTCACTATAGTACTAAGGAAGCCTGTGTTAAAGCTGGAAAGGATCTAGCTACTGAATGTGGTTGTGAGTTATGTGTTTGTGATAAGTAATTCATGAAACATCTCTTAATTTTGAATTTTTTAACATAAAAATAAAAGGCCTCTCAAATTAGAGGCTTTTTTATTTTTGTTCTAAGAATTTCTTTAACGCTTCAAAGGATTCCTTTGCATCATTATAGCCTAGCTGATAGGCTTCTTCTAGCTTCTTCTTATCATGCTCTAATCGGTCAATAGTAAGGGGGATAGAGGGACGAATGATAAAAGCATTCTCATCACGCTCCATAAGACTTACCGTTTTATTATAATGAATGTGCCGATTTTCTAATGCCTTTAATAGCTTTGGATATTTCCGATATTTTAGTTGAATTGCCTTAGCCAGGATTGGATTTTGTTTTTGACATACATAACCCTTTGGCTTAGTCATAACCACTACACATTTTTTCGCATTCTTCTTTGCCTCTAAATAAGGAATAGAATCAGCAATTCCTCCATCTAAATAGCCTTTCCCATTTAACCACTGAATTTCTGCAAGCATAGGGAGGCTTGAGGAAGCACAGATATACTCTATATCTGTTTTATAGTCTAGACAAGGTAAATATTCTGCCTTTCCTGTTTCTACATTGGTTACAGTTGCATAAAGCCTATGAGGGTTATGATTGGCAGTTTCAAAGTCATAAGGAATGAGTTCATTAGGTATTTTATAATAAATAAAATCCTTATTGAAGTAGTTTCCTGTTTTTGTAAGACTTCGCTTAGAAGCACAGGCAGGATCATTTATATAATCTACTAAAGAATGATAGCCTCTAGTGATTTGCTTGGAAACAAAGCTGGCTCCTACACAAGCACCTGCTGAAACACCATAGATTGTATCAAAATCTATATTCTGTTCTAAAAGAAAGTCAAGTACACCAGCAGTGTAGACTCCCTTCATACCTCCACCTTCTAACACAAGGTGTATACGTTTTTTCCTTACTTCCTCTTGTAATTTTAAAATAATATGTCCAGCAATCAAAAGACCAGCAACACTAGGAACAAAGGAAACAGATGGCAAGGTATCAAATTCCTTTACTACAGGCTCTTCTAAGGAATATAATACCTCTACATCCTCTATATCTAATTTCTTGAGCTCTAAGCGTAGCTTCTTGGCAAGAGGACACATGGATGTTTTTGATATATCCTTAATTTGAAATTTCATAGGATCTAGCTTATTGGCAGTACCACAGGAAGAGATAATCTTTTTTCCATACTCCTTAGCCTTTTTAATAATGGCAATTTTACCAGTCACATCATCTATACAGTCTACTACATAATCAAAGGCAGAAAAATCAATTTCATTTATTGTTTCATCATTGATTCGTAAGTTGTAGGCATACACGGAAGCATTCGGATTAATATCTAAAACACGGCTTTTACATACCTCTGTTTTAAGTTGTCCTAAAGTAGATTCTAAAGCTAAAATCTGTCTATTTTTATTCGATGGAGAAATAGTATCAAAGTCAATGATACTCAAGGTTCCAACACCCTGTCTAGCTAGTGCCTCTACAACATAGCCACCAACTCCGCCTAAGCCAAAGACAGCAATATGGGCATGTTTTAAATATTCTATGGTTTCTTCTCCTAAAATAGGAAGAGAACGTTCCTCCATTTTATCACTCCTCTAAAAGCTTCTTTAGCTGGCTGGTTAATTCCTCTAAACGATTTACAACGGCTAAGAAAGCATCTGTCTTTGTTAAATCAACACCTGCTGTTTTAACAATTTCTACAGGATAAGTTGATCCACCCATAGATAGCATTGCTAGATATTTCTCTAAAGATTTAGGGTCTTTCTTAATTTCCTCATAAATTGCTAAGCTAGCAGCGAAGCTAGTTGCATACTGATATACATAAAATGGGGTATGGAAAAAGTGAGGAATATAAGCCCAAACATTGTTCTTTAAAGGCTCCTTATCTAAATCAATTCCATAATAATCCTTATATAAATCTGTCATAATTCCACTTAGAGCTTCTGCTGTAATAGGCTTTCTATCCTCTACCATTTTATGAGCTAAATACTCATAATTTGCAAATAAGGTTTGTCTATAGAAGGTAGATACAATATTATCAATAGCCTGCTGTAAAACAACAATTTTTTCATTCTTGTTATGAGAATGCTGCATCACATAATCTAAAAATAATTGTTCATTAAAGGTAGAAGCAATTTCGGCAACAAAGATCGTATAGTTCGCATTCACCTCATCCTGATGCTCATTTGCATATAAGCTATGAATAGAATGTCCTGCCTCATGAGCTATAGTAAAGGCACTATCTAAATTGTCATTATGATTTAAAAGAATAAATGTTCCTTCCTTATAAAGACCAGTAGAGTAAGCACCTGTTCGCTTACCATCCTTTGTATAAACTGAAACTCTTCCCTCTTCTAAAGCCTTACAAGCATGCTCATAATAATCCTTGCCTAAGGCTTTACAAGCATCTAGAACCATTTCTTTAGCTGTATCATAGGTGTAAACCTCATTACTTTCAGCAAAATTTAAGAAACGATCATAGGTATGAAGGGTATCTAATTTGAAATATTTTTTACGCAATGCATAATATTCCTTTAAAGGAGCATTATGAGTTCTTGCTGTATCAATTAAGGATAGAAATACCTCCTTAGGTATAGCATTATGATATAAATGACTTTCTAAAATAGATGTATAGCCTCTATTCTTTACATCGGCAAGCTCAGATTGCATAATTCCATCATAGATACCTGCAAAGGTATTTTTATGATGCTCATAGAAGGAATAGATCGCCTCAAATACAATTCTTCTATCCTCTTGGTTTGGAAGTATGCCTAAATAATATTGGAAGTTAGATTCATTTAAGGATAACACCTCACCAGTAGAAAGAGTAACCTCTACTGCTTCTCTATCAGAAACAGCAAGCTTATCATATAATCTGTTAAACCCACCAAGAGCTTCACCATAATTTGCCATAAGTCCCTCACTCTTGGCATCTAAATAAAAGTCTTTACTACGGAATAATTTATCAAAGCTATATTGATATTTTTTTAATCTTTCATTTTTAAGATATTCTAACATCCTAGATTTTTCATTTGCTAAAAGCTCAGGATTTATAAAGGCTGTTTTACTTAATAATTCATTATATAACTGATATACTCTTTGATAATCCTCACTTGATTTACTATCCTTTTGATTTAAATCATGCTTCATTGAAGCATAACAAAACAATCTTTCAATTCTTTCATCTATACGCTTCATAACACGCTCATACTCTAGTAATCCATCTAAAGAATTTAGTTTTCCCTTTAACCTTTCAGCAAGAAGAATCTCCTTAGGAAACTCTTCTAATTCCTTTAAAAAATCTTCATGCTTTTTATAAATCAACGATAAATTCCATTCGTGCATACAAATTTCCTCCTAAAAATACTTATTACCATTTTACACCAAAACAAAAGAAAAATAAAGAAAGATACCAAATATCTTTAAAAAAACAAGAAAAGTTTAAAGTTTTTCCAAAT
>CAMWJY010000147.1 GCA_947174685.1 uncultured Mollicutes bacterium
GATATAATATTTCTAATTTAAGAAGATTCTTTGGAACAAATGAAAAAATATATTCTCTTTTAGAATTTGCAGGATTAAATCGAGATATTAGTGATCCCTGGTATACAGGAGATTTTGAGAGAACCTATACTGATATTTCTTTGGGAATAGAAAGTTTTTACCAATATTTAGTTATAAATCATCTCTTATAAGGCTATTCTTTAATGAATAGTTTTATTTTTTTAAAAAAATTAGTTGACACTAACTTTATATGTGATATAATATAGATGGTTAGTTATAACTAACTTATGAAAGGAGTACAATTTATGGATAAGATTTATGGAATCGGTGAAAACTGTAAGCTTAGTGAGCTTAAGGTTGGGCAGGCTGGCAAACTGATTACATTCTCAAATGATAACAAAGCATTACGAAGAAGATTACTCGATATGGGATTAACTAAGGGTGTAGTCATTGACATTAAAATGATTAGTCCTCTTGGAGACCCTATTAGTATAGGATTAAGAGGATATCAGCTTTGTATGCGTAAGGAGGATATGGCAAATATCTTAGTTACAGTGACAAAAGAATATGTAGTAGTTGATAAGAAGAAAAAAGGAGGAGAAATCAATGGCTAAGCGTTGTTGTCTTGTAGGAAATCAAAACTCTGGTAAGACTTTATTATTCAACGTACTTACAGGAATGAACCAAAAGGTTGGAAACTGGCCTGGTGTTACAGTGGAGCGTAAGGATGGTATTATCAAAGGCACTGATGTAGAAATTACAGATTTACCAGGGATATATTCCTTAAGTCCTTACACCTCTGAAGAAGAGGTAAGTAGAAGATATGTAGTGGAGGAAAATCCTGATTTAATTATTAACATAATTGATTCTACCTCAATAGAACGTGCTTTATATCTTACTACTCAGTTATTAGAGTTAAATAAAAAAGTATTAGTTGTTTTAAATATGGAAGACATTTTAGCGAAAAAGGGATATAAAATAGATTCTAAGGCTTTAAGTGAAAAACTAGGAACAACCGTAGTTTCTATATCTGCTTTAAAAAAGACAGGTATAAAGGAGCTCATTCAAACGATAGATGAATCTGATCGTTTGATTCATACAAATACAGAAAAGCCTATCTATCCTGCTGACGTTGAAGATTTGATAGAGGATATCATAGAACGATTAGATACTGATGTAAGTGAAAAAAGATTTGCAGCAGTTAAGATTATTGAAAGAGATAATCGGTATTATTCTAAATTCTATAAAGAACAATATGAATCTTCAATTGAAAAGCTAGAGAAAAAATATGATACAGATACAGAACAGTTAGTGGCATCCTTAAGATACGATTATATCGAACAAATCAGAAATTGTTCTGTAGAAAAGAAGGAGGTTCCTTCCTTAACTCAAAAGATAGATCGAGTATTATTAAATAAATGGGCAGCAATACCTATCTTCTTAGTGGTTATGGTTTTAGTTTACCTTCTAAGTGTTGGCTTTGTTGGTGGAGCAACCGTTGGTATCATTGATTTACTTTTCAATGGTGGAAATGAAATTGAATTTGCAATACCATTCTGTGCATTTACAGTAGAAATTAATGAAGTACAGGGCTTAGGACCTTGGCTTGCAGAATGCATTACCAATGCAGGAGGACATGACTGGGCAGCCTCCTTAGTAGCTGATGGTGCGGTTGCTGGTGTGGGAGCTATTCTAAACTTTGTTCCTCAGATTGCAATTCTTTTCTTACTCATTAGTTTACTTGAGACATGTGGATATATGTCACGTGTCACATTCCTATTTGATAGAGCCTTTAAAAAACTTGGAATGAGTGGTAAATCCTTAATTCCATTTATTGTAGGTACAGGCTGTAGTGTTCCAGCTATTATGAGTACTAGAACCTTAGAGGATAAAAATGAGCATGAAATGACAGTCACTTTAACTCCGTTTATGCCTTGTAGTGCTAAGCTTCCTATTATTCTTTGCTTTATCGGTGGTATATTTGCTCCTTTAATGGGAGAAGGAAATACTTGGATTATTATTTTCCTTATGTATATTTTAGCTATCGCAGTAATTATTTTAGCAGGCTTCCTTTTAAATAAATTCTTTGTAAAAAATAAAACAACAAGTTATATAACTGAATTACCTGAATATCATGCACCTAGTGCTAGCTATGTAGCTAAGGATGTTTGGGAAAAAACCTGGGCATTTATTAAACGTGCAGGAACGATTATTTTCTTATCCTCAGTTATTATTTGGGTAATGCTTAATTTGAATTATAAGTTCCAGCCAGTTGATGATATAGAAGAAAGCTTACTTGCCAATTTGGGAAGAACTATCTCTTGGCTATTTGCACCTATGTTAGGAATGAATTTCTCTTGGGGGGCATCTGTCTCAGCAGTTCAGGGCTTAGTAGCTAAAGAAATGGTTGTATCCTCAATGGAGGTTATTACAGCTGTAGGAGAAGGCGGAGATGTCTTTGCAGGAAATGGAACCTTTGCATTCTTCAATGGCTTTAGTGCTATGGGCTATATGGTATTTACCTTATTCTCAGCGCCTTGCTTTGGAGCCATAGGTGCAATGAAAAGAGAGCTTGGATCAACCAAGGCAATGTGGAAGGCAATCCTTTTTGAAACAGGATTAGCTTGGGTACTTGCATCTCTTATAGGTATCTGGGGCGTATTCTGTTAGGAGGTAAGGAAATATGAATGGTGTAGATATCGCAGTAGTAATTATCGTTGTTCTTTTAGTGCTAGCAGTAATTTGTTTACATATTATATTACCTAAGGTAATGAGTCGTCGCTTAAAAAAGAAAGGAAAAGAAGAGAACTGTGGCTGTGCTAACTGTAAACGTCACTGATTTAGTGGTAGTTGGTGTATTTGTAATCCTCATGGGACTTGTCATATGGCATTTAATTAGAGTCTATAAAAAAAGCCCTTGTGGGGATTGTGCTAGTGCGAAGCAGTGTTCTGCCTTTAGTAAAGATAAAATATTAAGGGCTTATAAAAAGCAGTGTAAATTAGAACAAAAATATAAAAAAATTGAGGAGGCTTAGGCCTCCTTTTAAATTGAAAAAATAAGAATTAAAAAATAGTTTAATGGATAAAATACGATACTATAAAGAAGAGTAGGAACATATGCAACTATATTTTTAATTTGAATAAATATCGCCACATCAGGATGCTTTTCTTTAAACATTATGTAATGCTTCGTGTTTCTTTCTTTTATAACGATAAATAAATAGAGAGGATTAAAGAACAAGCGTTTTAATAAAGAAGTATTTTTTTTCTGACCAACAGCTCTGTTTTCAATAAGTACACGAAATGGATAAACTAAAAACGTGTATACGATAGAAATACTTCCACTAATTGTAACTACAATAAAAACTGAGACACATTGATAAATAAACTTAATTCCTTTCCAAATCCATCTTGCTAGGGTTTCTATTGCAATTATCAATTTCTTAATAAACCAAACTAAGAATTGATATAGCTTAGTAAAGATAAATTTAATAAAACGTCCAATAGGTCTTAAAATATAGCGATAAATAAATAGACAAATTGGCTTAAGTATTTTATAAAAGATAAATTTGAAAATGACTTTAAATACAAAAAAGATTTTGCTGAATATCCAAGAGATTCCTTTCCATAAATAAAGGAAGAAGTACTTGATTCCTAAGAAGATATATTTAAAAATCAAATAGATTACATAGCC
>CAMWJY010000148.1 GCA_947174685.1 uncultured Mollicutes bacterium
CAGGAAATACTGGAACTCAGTCTCTGGCAGTAACCATTCGTATGTTATCTATGGAGGAAGTTAAGGCAAAAGATTTAGTGAAGCTTTGCTTCAAAGAAATCCGTGTGGGTTTCTTAAATGGTCTTATTTTAGCTATCCTTGCATTTGCTTTTGTATTTTGCTTCCTATTTATTACAAAACAAGCGATTAGTGGTGATGCGTATAATCATTTTCAAGCACTTAAAGCTTCAGGTATTGTAGCTTTATCATTATTGTTGGCAATGACAATTTGTAGTTTGATAGGTTCCGCAATTCCAATTTTCTTTATGAAAATAAAAATAGACCCTGCAGTAGCCTCAGGTCCATTTATTACAACCTTAAATGATATTATTGCTATTGTTTTATATTATGGCTTAGCATACTTGTTGTTCTTGGCGTTTTAGAGGTGCTTAGAATGAAGCTTGTATTACTTTTTGGAGATTGTGCAGTTGGTAAAATGACTGTTGGTCAGGAGCTATGTAAAATTACAGATTTAAGATTATTTCATAATCATATGACAATAGAATTAGTTTTAGAGATTTTTGGAAGCTTTCATCAGGATGCCATATTAAAATTAAGAGATGTTGTCTTTGAAGAATTTTCTAAGACAGAGAATTATGGAATGGTATTTACTTTTATGTGGGACTTTGATGAACAAGAGGATTGGGATATTGTAAAGACTATTACAGATACCTTTGAAAAAGTCAATGCTGATATCTATTATGTAGAATTAGATGCTTCTTTGGAAGTTCGTTTAGAACGAAATAAAACAGAAAATCGTTTGAAAAATAAGGCATCTAAAAGAAATCTCGAATTATCTGAGGCTCGTTTATTAAATGACTATAAGAAGCATAGATGTATAAGCTATGAAAATGAACTTCCATTTAAAAACTATTTGAGAATAGATAATACAAATTTAGAACCTAATGTGGTTGCTAAAATGATTAAAGAAAAGTTTTCTTTATAATAGAAAAATAGCTGTGATTTCACAGCTATTTTTTTACGCCTTTATTTCATAATTTGGATAGGTTAAGGGCTGAGTTCCTTCTAAAAAGTATTCATAATATCCGTTTTCTTTTGCCAGATAAACCTGGTCTTCATATATTGTGATATAGCTTTTTTGAATTCCTTCAATTTCATTGTAGTATAAGCCTTTTTTAGCAAAGGTATCTAATAATAATTTCATAATACTTCTTGGGATATTTTTCTTATAATAATCTAAGTATTTTCCATCTGTGATTCGTTCATAGCCTACCCATACACCGATGGTTAAATCCTTGGTATAGGCAATGAGTAAGGAATCTTTGGTTGCATTACTTGGAAGATGATATTTTTGTATAGATGCCTGATCATAATTGGTTTGTCCAGTCTTAGCCATCATATATGTACTTTTCTGATCGAAAGCACTCCCTTTAAAAACATCATGTAAAATATTATTTATTAAAAATGCAGTTGTAGGCTTCATGGCAAGCTTTGCTGAAGTATCATTTTTATAGGTTGTCAACTCATAGCCTATTTCCTTATAGGCACTGGCTTTTTTATAATAGCCTAGATTTGCAAATGCCTGATAGGCATTAGCCAAGCTTAATAAAGTGTAGCCAGTTGTTGCTCCACCAATGGCATCAGCTTCATAAATAGTATCTGTTTTTTCTATGCCTAAATTTTTTAAGAATCCGAAGGCACGTTCGTAGCCTACTTCATTAAATAGTTTTACTGCTGGGATATTTCTTGAATCACTTAGAGCCTTTCTTAAAGGAATAGAACCAAGGTACTGATTATCATAGTTCTTTATTTTTGTACCGTTCTTATAGGTATATTCCTCATCTTTTATAATAGTTGCTGGAGTATAATTTAAATACTCTATTGCAGGAGCGTAGTCTAAAAGAGGCTTAATTGTAGAACCCGGCTGTAATAGCACATCACTTGCATAATTGATAACGCGTTCATCGTAAGATCTATTTCCTGCAATTGCCTTTACTCCATAGGTTTCATTATCTAATACAACGATAGCACAGTTAAGTTCGTCGTCATTAAATAATTTATAATCGTTATTCATAATGGAATAGAGTGTTTTTTGAATATCTTTATCTAAATACGTTTTTATTGAGGTAATCGTATCACTATTTTGTGGAAGGCTTGAGAAAAGATAGTCGATATAAGGAGTTAAATAGGTAATCCTTTGATTGGTAAATCCTTTATTGACAATCTGTTCTGCTGGAATCTCCTTTAATTCATTATAGGTTTGTTCCGTAATATAGTTTTCCTCATACATACGTCTTAACACTAAATTTTTACGTGTAGTAGAAGCATCAGGATTTCTTAAAGGATTATAGTGATTAGGAAGCTGAATCATGCCTGCAAGTATGGCAGCTTCATTGGTTGTCAGATCCTTAGGCTCCTTATTAAAGTAGTATTTTGAAGCCATCTTAATTCCATAGATATTACTACCAAATAAAACAGTATTTAAGTACGCCTCCATGATTTGGTCCTTGGTATATTTTTTTTCAAGCTCTAGTGCATAAGCAATTTCATTTATTTTTCTTGAAAAAGTTTTTTCGTTTGTAAAATAGGTGTTTTTAATATATTGCTGGGTTATTGTGGAAGCACCTGAAACGATTGAACCACTTGTTATATTTTGATAGATGGAATGTGCAATTCTTGGAATTGAGATTCCAGGATGATTGTAAAAATCATTATCCTCAATGGCAACTACGGCATGAATCATCTCTGGACTGACCTCCTGAATAGAACAGTATTCATAGTATAAGCTATCTGAGGATACAAGAATATCTGTATCATCATAGATATAGATAGGCTTGCTGTTTTCTTTAATAAAAATGGAAGTATTGCTGGCATTCCTAAAAAGAATAATTCCACCAATGCTTCCAATAATTGTGATGATAAGTGTGAGTATGGTAACGCCTAGAAGCAGTTTATTTAAAATAGATTTCATCGATGACCTTTAAATAAGGAATTCTTGGCAAGTAGCCATGCTTAATTGGATAAGCTCTATTTTTAAAAGCTTCATAGGGAATGGACTTTCTACCATCCTTAAGGGATGCATTCCAGTATTCAAACAAAACATCAAAAGGCAATAAATAATATTCATCATACATATTCCAGGCTACAAGTAGGAAAGCAATTCCTCCATGAGCCTCTACAGCTCTTAAATGCTCTACCTGATGGGCAGAGACATTCGCAAGAGGGAAAGCAGTTTTATTATGATTTTCCTTTGCATCAAAATCAATGTATCGTCCTTTATAGATTCCATTATAGTCAGTCGTAGAAGGGGTCTTATAATAGGCCTCGGTAATGACTGCCTTATTTCTAGAAGGATAATTTACCTTTACGATTTGGACTGGAGTAGGCTTTTTGTGTATGACAGCAATATCATTATTCAAATAATAAATATTACTTTCATTAATGGCCTGTTCTAGGTCCATACCTAAGTTGGCTTTGTTTATTACTTTTTTTTGTTGTTTTTTTACTGTTGGAAAGTTCATTTGTATCACCATACTTATCATATCACATTTTTATTGGTTACAGCTATATTTTTTACAAGAAAATTAAATAATATGTATTATTTTGGCAAGTTTTCATTTGGGAAACGTTTTATACTTGAATTCATTCTTTTTTTTGTATAAAATCATTTCGAAAATAT
>CAMWJY010000149.1 GCA_947174685.1 uncultured Mollicutes bacterium
CGGCTCAGGCTTCTCGTGGGCGAGGCGCTGTGGATCAGAGACAGGCCATAGAGTATAAGGAAGATAAAACTCTTTTAGATATTTCCTTAAAAACAGGAAGGTTTCATCAAATCAGGTGTCAGCTTGCAAGCATTGGCCATCCTCTATATGGGGATAGTAAATATGGAAGTCAGCATAAGATATCCTCTTATGACTTTCCTTTAGAGGCTTACTTTTTAAGCTTCCACCATCCGATAACGGACGAGTGCTTAACTTTTGAGGAAAAATCATTACATTTGTAGGTGGTGTTTACCACCTTTTTTCATATTATAAAAATAAGGTGAGTTAAATGCAGTTTGAATATTATAAAAATATTTTATCCATTACCAATTATCGGCAAATTCAGCAGATTGATAGTGATTTAATATCTCTAGAAAAAATGAATATAGTGGGTAAGAATTTAAAGGTATTAAAGCTAGATAAGGATTGTATTGTAGTAGAAGGTGTAATCATTAAAATAGAAATGGGAGAATGAGGACATGATTTACAAGATCAAGATGAATAAGGATGACTACTTTAAGATCAGTAATAAGATTATTTCTAGTAACTTAGTTATCAATGATGATGAGGTAACCTTTGAAATTGAGGGTGGTTCTTATAATATTTTAAAACGGACAAGCTATGAGTTTAAGGTCATTGAAAGCTTAAAGTCTAAGGTACTTCGTTTTTTTTCTAGGTATGGACTACTTATCACAGGAGTATTATTTTTATTGTCTATTCTTTATATGAATATTTATCGTGTAAAGAAAATCGAATTTAATAGAGAAACTCCAATAAATAAAGAGATTGAATATAGGATTGAATCTAGCTATAAGAAATTACTGTGCTTTGATTTTTGTAGCCTAAATTATAAGGAATTTTCAAAGGATATGCAGAAGAGGTATTTTGAATATCCTTTTATTAATGTATCTTGTAAAAACAATGTCATCTCTGTTTATATTGCCAATGTAGATGAAGCAAACTACACCATCGATACACCTGTAGTAGGAGATATTGTTGCCAAAAAGGATGGCGTAGTTGATGTATTTTATGTGTATAGTGGGAAAAGTATGGTTGCAAAAAATAAATATGTACGACAAGGTGACCTATTAATTGAAGGAAATAGTACAGTAAGAGGTCTTGTTATGGCAACGACCTACGATAAGATGGAGATTGAGGTCTTAAAGGAAATTAAGCTAGAAGAGCTTACAGATAGTAAATCCAATTACTATGATGTTTCTTTATTCAATATGAATTTTTCTGTTGGCAAAAAGGAGTCCTTTGACCTCTATAATAAAGAAGAGTCCCAAGTTTTTAATTTATTTGATTTCTTTTCTTTAAAAAAAATTGCAGAAACGAAAAAAAATGCTATAATTAAGACATATAGCAAGGATACTGCCCTAGAAGAGGCCAAGAAAAGAATAACTGAGGATTTTAATGCTCATATGAGTAACTCCTTAGAAAAAATCATTGCTATAACAAATATAAAGACAGAAGAAACTGAGGATTCCTATAAATTTACATTCATTGTAAAAAAATATGAGTCTATTGGAGCCTTAAGTCTAAAGGAGTGATTTTTTTGAAGCTAAACTGTAGAATTGAAAATGCAAGTGATGCAAAAAATATTTGTGGAACTCAAAATGATAATATTAAGACTATAGAAGAGCTCTTTGGCTGTTTAATTGATATTCATGGGGATTCTATTCTATGCAATATAGAGGATACCTCTAAGCTAGAAAAGCTAGAAGTCTTTATGCAGGCTTTAGTAGACATATCTAGCTTAGGTACCCATATCACAACTAGAGATATCATTTATCTTAAAAAAATCATAGAAGCTAACCGTAAGGAAGAATATTTAAGCTTCTTAAAGTCGAGAAAGGCAGTTGGGTATACCCAAAATAATAAGCCTATCTATCCCAAAACCTTGAAACAAGCTGAATACTTAAAATTTTTAGATCATAAGGATTTAATTTTCTCTATAGGTTCAGCAGGCTCTGGTAAAACCTATTTGGCAGTTGTTTATGCAGTAACCCAGCTTAAAAAAGGAGCTATTCAAAAGATTATTCTAACTAGACCAGCAGTAGAAGCAGGAGAATCCTTAGGCTTCTTGCCAGGAGATTTAAAGGAAAAGGTAGACCCTTATTTAAGACCTTTATATGATGCCCTATATGATATGCTAGGAGTTGAAGGAACGAATGCTTTAATTGAAAAGCAGGTATTAGAAATTGCACCTTTAGCTTATATGAGAGGAAGAACTCTAGAAAATGCCATCATCATCCTAGATGAGGCACAAAATGCTACGGTAGACCAGCTAAAGATGTTTTTAACTCGTCTAGGCTTCCATTCTAAGATGATTGTTACAGGTGACTGTTCCCAGGTTGATTTGCCTTCCTCAAAGCGTTCAGGCTTAAAAATTGCTTCTGAAATGCTAAAGGATTTAAAGGAAGTTGCTGTCTTAGAATTTGAAACCTTTGATGTAGTTCGTCATCCACTTGTTGGAAAAATCATTGAAAAGTTTGCAAATATTACAAATTAAAGGGCATTTGCCCTTTTATTTTTTTATGTTTTATTTTATAATGAATTTGGTGATAAATATGAAAGAACTACTTTTTAAGAAAATTAAAGAATATGATACTATTATCCTTCACAGGCATTCTAGACCCGATTTGGATGCTTTAGGAAGTCAAAGAGGCTTAGCTTTAGTTTTAAGAAATGCGTATCCTAATAAAAAAATTTATATGGTAGGAGATATGAGTGCGCGATATGCCTTTTTAGGTTCTATGGATGAAATTAGTGATGAAGTGTATCAAAATGCATTTGTTATTATTACTGATGTTGCTGTATCTCATATGGTTTCAGACAATCGCTATAAGCTAGCTAAGGATGTATTTATTATAGATCATCATAAGAATGCAAGTGATATCACAGAAAACATTATTTGTAATCCATCAAAGATTGCAGTATGTGAGCTTATCACTGAATTGCTATTAGAAGAGGGATATACAATTCCTAAGGATGCAGCTACAGCTCTATTTGGTGGTATTGTTACCGATAGTGGAAGATTCCAATATGGAGAAACCTCTGGAAATACCTTAAGAGTTGCTGGTAAGCTTTTAGACTTAGGTGCTGATAAAGAATTTATCTATAAAAATATCTATACAGAAACCTTAGCTGAACGACAAATGAAAAACTGGTTTGGAACCCAGTTTAAAACGACTAAAGAAGGTGTAGCCTATCTAAAGAATGGAAAAGAAGTATTTGAAAAGTTTAATGTAGATTTCTTTAATATTTCCCGTGGTATGGTAGGTGTAATGGCAGGAATCCTAGAAATACCAATTTGGTGTAATTTTACTTTAGATATGGAAAATGATGTCATTATTGGTGAATTTAGATCTAGAGAGCTATCTATCGTAGATATTGCCAAGAAATATGGCGGTGGAGGCCATGATCTTGCTTGTGGGGCTACCCTACATAGTTGGGAAGAGGTTGACCTAGTTATTGAAGATTTTAATCAGCTTCTTAGAGGCTAGATTTTAAGAACTATATTATTTAATTTTAGGCAGTTGTCCTCATTTTGTGGACAACTGTTTTTCAAACTTTTTTAAATTTTTTAACAAAAAAAGACAATTATTTAATTAAGAGCTCAGTTCTGTCTTGAAT
>CAMWJY010000150.1 GCA_947174685.1 uncultured Mollicutes bacterium
AATTATCTAAGTTTGATTATTTATCACCTGAGCTTCAGCAGTTTGCGTTAATATTTATAAAGAATGCTGGAAATATTAAGGGTGTAGAAAAGGATTTGGGAGTATCCTATCCCACTGTAAAAAAGAATTTAGGTGAACTGATTAAAAATTTAGGCTATGAGTCTAATAATATTCTTCCTGAAGAGAAGATGTCTAGAGAAGATATATTAGCTGCATTAAAGCGTAAAGAAATTGGCTTTGAAGAAGCAGAAAAGTTATTAAAGGAGTTGAACTAAAATGGAAAAATTTTTAGAGGAATTAAGAAAAGCCTTAGAAGAGGCAAATATAGAAAATGGTGAGGAAATTGTTGCAAAGTATTTAGAACATTTTTCTGTGGGTCATGAAGCAGGAATGACAGATGAAGAAATTATTGAACGCTTTGATTCAATAGAAGATATAGTACATAATGCAATTGATGAAAAGGAAACCTTATCAAGATACGATGTTATTTTGGATTTAGAATGCTTTTCAGATTTCAAGATTGTTAAAAAGGATGAGATCTCAGGTATAGATTTTGAGATTGAAGAGGATGCTTATAAGTATGTTTCAGTAGTACGAGAGGGTAGACGAATTCACTTAAAAAGTAAATTATTTAACACCTTGTTTAAGAAGAGAAATTTTGAAGGAACAATGTTTATAGGAAGAAATGTTTTATTCGGTGAATTTACGATCAATAATGTGAACTGCGATATGACTTGTGATTGTAAAATAATGTGTAGTGATTTTTCTTTATCTAATGTCAATGGAGATATTGAAGAGTTAGATTTAGTTGCAGAAGAAATCATTGTAATCAATAATACAAATGGAGATATAGAAATTTCTAGACTAGAAGCTCCACATGTAAAAATCAGTACGGTATCAGGAGATATTCATATAGAAGAATTTACTGCAGATGAGGTGAAGCTTTCTACTGTATCAGGGGATATTAGTATTGAGCTAGCTACTGGTGCTGAATACAATATAAATAGTGTAAGTGGAGATGTTAGAATTGAGGCAGGAGCAGAAGATTCAAAGGTTAAGGTTTCAACGGTTTCAGGAGAAGTTGAAATTAGTGGTAAAGTTGTAAGTGAAAGCGTATCTGAGAAAATAAAGAAAAGCTTTAAGTGGTAAAAGGGAGTTATTTCTATGAAAAAGAATACTTTCTTTCGAACCTTGGGAAGACAGATTCAGTTGATAAAATCCTCTAAGATGTGCTCTATTTATCTATATTGGCCACTGATTGCAGTTTTTGGTGGATGTATTCCTGTGATTGGAGTATTCTATTCTAAATTGATCATTGAATGTATATCAGGAGCAAAGCCTCAAAAGGATTTAATTTTACTCATAGGTATTCTTACAGGAGTCTCAATCCTAGCTTATTTTATAAGCTATATTTTAAAAGCATTTACAGATACAAATTATTGGTGTCTTAGAGAAAAGGAATTTCATAGAGTTATAAAGCTCTATGATGAGGTGGATTATGAAAAAATAGAAAATCCTCATTTTCAGGATGAAGTGAATGTTGGCTTTGAGGCACTACAATCAGATGGCTGGGGATTTCAGTCTGTATATAAAAATTTAGAAAATATATTTGTGAATTTGATTAGTATTATTCTGTTTAGTATAATTCTAGCACGCTTTAATGTTTGGATTGCGTTATTATGCCTAGGAACTACTCTTGTTACGGCTTTAGCGAATCAAGGAGTTGCAAAATATATCAATAAACGCAAGAAGGATCAAGCTCATGCTAGTAGACAGAAATGGTATTTCAAGCAAACCTGTAGCGATTTTTCTTATGGTAAGGATATTCGTGTGTTCAGTTTAAAGAATTTCCTTATGGAAAAATATAAGACAAAATCCTTAAACTATGTAAAAATTTATGCAGCCATAGAAGATAAAAGATTTCTTTATTCATTATTTGGATTGTTGATGCTACTTCTTGAGGATAGTCTTTCCTATTACTTTATTATAAAGGCATATTTTGATAAAGCAATTTCACTTGCAGATGTTTCCTTATATATTACAACGATTGTTGCCTTCACAACTGTACTGAGAGCTTTTACTTCTAGTGTGACAACATTGATCAGTAATGTTAAGGTAACAGAATCTTATTTTGATTTTTTAGATAAGCAAAATATTTATAGAACTACTGGTGAAAGGAAAGATATCAAGCTAGATGAAGCTCCTAGAATTGAATTTAGAAATGTCTGGTTTAAATACCCAGATACAGAAAAATGGATTTTACAAGATTTTAATTTTACGATAGCACCAGGTGAAAAGCTCGCTATTGTAGGAGAAAATGGTGCTGGTAAAACAACAATTATCAAATTGATATGTGGCTTATTTAAGCCTACAAAAGGAGAAATCTTAATCAACGGTATTTCCCAAGAAGAATATGATAAAGAATCCTATTACAGAATGTTTAGTACTGTATTTCAGGATTTTGATATCTTTGCCTGTTCAATCATGGAGAATGTAGTGGGAATAGATTATAGAGAAGAAGCTTATCAGTACGGAAAGGAATGCCTAAAGCGTGTAGGCTTGAAAGAGTATATAGAAGGATTACCTTTAGGCTATGATACACCAATGCTTAAGGTGATTGATGAGAATGGTGTAGATCTATCAGGTGGACAAAGACAGAAGCTAGCCATTGCTAGAGCACTTTATAAAAATGGAAATGTAGTTATTTTAGATGAACCTACTAGTGCTTTAGATGCCTTAGCTGAGGCAGAGATTTACCAGTCCTTTGATGATTTAGTTGCAAATAAGACGGCCATCTACATATCCCACCGATTATCTTCTACAAAATTCTGTGATAAAATTGCCTTTTTTGATTCAACAGGATTAAAGGAATATGGCACACATGATGAACTTTTAAAAGCCAAACAGGGCTATTATCATATGTTTACTGTGCAAGGGAAGTACTATCAGGAGGGAGGTAACCCAAATGAAAAAGCCTAAGCATATACTTTGGAAGTTTTTAAAGATTTCTTTTAAGGCACATAAACCCTATTTCTTTGTGTTATTTTTTCAGATATTGATTAATTCTTTAATGACAATTTTTAGTGCCTATACGCTTTCCTTACTTATTGGGCAAATGGAAAAGGGGGAGTATAGGAATGCAATCTATATGGGTCTAGGTCTTGTTGGAGTAGAGGTGATTTTATCCTTACTCAGTCATCTATCTGTACGATTCACTATAGTTCATCAGATTAAAATGAGCGAAGCCATAGATCAGGTTGTATCTAAAAAAATTATGGATTTGCCGTTTCAGTATTTAGAAGATCCATATTATCTGGAGTTAAAAAAGAATGCTGAGATGGGAGTAAATAATATGGGAGCTCTATATTCTTTAATGGGGAGTGGAGCAAAAATATTATCAAGTATTGTTTCTATAATTGGTTTAGTTACCATCATTATAACCTTTGATTGGATGTTAGTCATTGTACTTGTGGCTGGAGTCCTATTCAATGTTTTAATTGTATATTTTATGATGAAATCTCAGGTTAAGTTTTATAAGGAGCTTTTACCAATCAATTTTAAATACGGATATTATTTGAATACACTGATGAACACAACGCAATGTAAAGATTTCAGGTTATATAGTATAGCAG
>CAMWJY010000151.1 GCA_947174685.1 uncultured Mollicutes bacterium
TGATAAAATTATAAATGATTTATCATAAGATTTTTTGTTTGCATAATGAATCGAATTCTATATAACTATAGGTTTTTAAAGGAGTGACTAAGAAATGGAGAATACATGGAGATTTCCAGGGAATGGATATACACAGGATCAAGGTTTAGATACCTCTGATATGGAAACATTTAAAAAGGATCCTATTGCATCCTTAGCTAGAGAGCTTTGTCAAAACTCTATAGATGCAAGGAGAAAAGGTGTAAAGGGTCCTGTTAGAATAGAATTTAAATCCTTTACGATTCAAAAAGAAGAAATCCCTCAAGTGGAATTGATTGAAAAACAACTACATGCTTGTAAGGAAACTTGGGAAAATAATGAGAAAATATCAGATCAACTAGAAAAAATGGTTGAACAAATCAGCAAAAAAGAAATATGCTGTCTAAGAATAAGTGATTTTAATACAAAGGGTCTTGTTGGTGTAAGTGGTGGAGATAATACGCCATGGCACTATATGGTACATGGTTCAGGACTTTCTAATAAATCTGCTACTAGTGGAGGTTCAAAAGGTATAGGTAAGTTTGCTACCTTTGTCACCTCTTCCTTTAATACTGTATTTTATTCAACTGTGACAGAAGAAAAAGAAAAAGGTTATCAAGGAATTTGTAAGCTTTGTTCAGCAAAACAGGAAGGAACTACAGAGAAGACCATAGGTATTGGATATTTTGGTTCCTCTGTTAAAAATGAACCTATTTCTGGTGAGTTCAATTTAGATAAGTCCTTCAAAAGAAGTGATAAAACAGGTACAGATATCTTTATCCTAGGCTTTAAAAATCCAGTTGGATGGAAAGCGGATATTATTTCTAAAATTTTAGAAAGCTTTATCAGTGCCATCATCTTTGAGGATTTAGAGGTTGTTGTTGATGATACGATTCTAAATAAAGAAAACCTAAAGAATGTTGTATATGATGAAAAGCTGATTAATAAGACAAGTAGAAGATCCGTTATATCACAGTATTTACTATTAACAGATGAGGAAAAGCGTCATGAGGATGTAATCGACTTTGGAGAGCTTGGTCAAGCAAAGCTTTATCTTATGGAATTTGATAGTGAAAATGAACAGCTTGCTACTAACGGATGTGTTATGATCCGTTATCCACTAATGAAGATTAGGGATATTGAAAAAATAACAACACTTCCATGTAGTGCGATGTGTATTATAGAGGATAATAAACTAAATGCTATCTTACGTAGCATAGAAAATCCTCAGCATACGAACTGGGAATTTAATCGTATTGAAGAGGATGCTAGACGTGCAGAGGTAAGAGGAATTTATAAGCATTTGTTAGATGAAATCAGAAAGATCATTTCCAGTCATCTAGCTTCTAGTGATAGCTTCCAAACTGAGGTAGCTGGGGCAGGGAATTTTATTCCAGGTGCCGATGATGAAGAACCAGCAAATGATCTTCAAAAGGGAATTTTAGACACACCTACAATTACAACCAAGAAGGTTAAATCTGCTGACCTAAAGCTAAAAGCGTATGTCACTGATGAAAATGGTGAAGAAGAAATTGAGATGGATGAGGAAGTAATGGATCCAAAGAAATTGGATGAAAATCGAAAAAGTCCTGGAAATTCTAGACCTAGTACAGGATTAAGAGGGGAAAGTAATTCGAGTGGAGCTCATACAATGATGAAGGCCTCTGAGTTAAAAGGAATGACTTACCGCTTGATGTGTATCAATAAAAAGATGCGTATGTATGCAGTCGTATTTACTTCTGAATATGATGAAAGAGATGTCGTTTTGGAATTATACGCCTTAGATGATAGTGGTACTAAAACCCAGGTCCATATTCTTGGTGGAAACATTAATGGAGTACCAGTAGAAATTACTGGCAGAAGAAAAGTAAGATTTTCTATGAGAAAAAATCAAAAAATCAAAATAGAGATGATTACTGATCAAACAGAATTATTTAGTAGTGAGGTAAGAGTGTATGCGTGTAGGTAAAAGACTATTTCCATATCCAGTATTAAATAATAATCCCTTATATTCACAATATCAAACATCAACAATATCCTTTAAGTATAATGAGGTCATCACAAAAACACAATTTATTTTAGATGATTTACAATGTAATATAGATTGTGAATTTTTATCTTCCCTTATTGAGTATGGCTATGCAGAAGTAATATTAGTTGTTGAATGTGCACAGACAATGCTTAGAAAGCATTACACGATTACGGCTGATATGAATGATATAAAAATTCCATTAATGGATGTTAGTGGCAAGGTAGATATCTCTTTATTTGTTGTTGCAACTAAGGATATCCCAAATTTTAAATGTAGTGATTTTTTACCAGATTATATTGATTATGAATTCTATATTGAAAAAAATGATATTCTAGCAATTGATGATGGCTATACAAGTCGTATTGAATTTAATGATAATGAAAATGGAGAAAAATCCTCTATATTTCTTATGATTAAGGATACCAATATTTCTGATAAAACAATGAGGGTTGATCTTTCAGATGATAAAATTATCATTTCTCTTCCTGTAGACCAATGGAATGAATATGATAAAACTAAACAAATTAAAAAATTCCAAAACCTATATTTTTCTATTATTGCAGTACCTGCCTTAAGCTATGCTCTTGCAGAGATGCAAAGATTAGGAGATAACGTTGATAATATCAGAATAGAGAAAAAGTGGTTTAATGCGTTCTGTATTGCCTTTGAAAACCGTAATGGAGAAGAATTAACAGATGAGTATTTCATGCATATGAACCCATATAATGAGGCTCAAAAGCTGTTAAACAATCCTGTAACAAAGGCTTTAGATGATGTGTTTTCTTTGACGATGACTATGGGAGGTATTGATGATGGAAATCAATATTAAATATATGAAAGAAGTGGCTTATGTCACTCTTCAGAAGAACCCAGAAGAAGTTTATAAACGTATAGTAAATCATCCAAATGATTCTTCTTGGCTAAAGGAATATCTAGGCTTTGATCCTTATGAGGTTAAGGAGTATTCTATTGAGGATTTTACTTTGAAACTTTCTGAAAATTATGATGAGGTTTTATTTGAAAATAGTGTAATTTTATATGAGCATTTGAAGCATCTACCTAGATACATCCTTTGTGATCCTAGATTTTGGGCATGGATTACTTTTGAAAAAGCTTATGAGGTTGCCTATGCTACAAGTAATTTAACAAACTCATCTGTTATTGGTTCCTCATGGTTAATTACAAATTCCAGAAGATCCTTAATGTTAGGTGTAGTATCTCGTTTCTTCTTTATGGTACAAATATCTGTTGAGGAAACGAAAGCGGACAAATATGAATTAACACAGTATTTAGTAACAAATATGGAAACCTATCGTGGCTTTTGTTATCGGAATATGGGAATGCTAAAGAATGTCACCTTAGCTGTAATTCGTGCTCAAAAGGATATTTGTGATCGTTTAAATATGACGCTATTAGATTCACAAAGTGCAGAGATGCTTAAAGAGACCTCTAAGATAGGCTCAGTCATGCTTGTTGATGTGATGTCTCAAGAAGAAATCTATGAGCTTATTGTTCCTAAATTTCTTAAAATCATAGTAAGTATTAAAGAGTAAAGAATATAAG
>CAMWJY010000152.1 GCA_947174685.1 uncultured Mollicutes bacterium
TTTATTACCTTTTTATATATAATTTTAGATAAATACTTGGTATTCTCTAACGGCATTATTTTTAATAAATAGCTATTCTTTATATATTCAGAAGCTTTAGGATAAAATCTAGTAGGAATCACTCCAGGACATACTACAGATACACCTACACCATAAGGCTTTACTTCCTTAGCTAAAGCGATAGAAAAGGATAATATATAAGCCTTAGAAGCATAATAGGTAGCCATAAAAGGACCTGGAAAGAAAGCAGAAATGGAGGCTATATTAATAATTCTTCCTCTACCTTCTTTTTTCATTTCATTTCCAAAAAAGTGACAAAGCTCTAATACGGTATTTAAATTAACCTTAAGTAGTTCTTTATGATCGATTAAATCACGTTCTAAAAAATCCCCATATACACCTAATCCAGCAACATTACACAAAACATCAACCTTTAGATTTCTTTTTACAGTCTGTTCATAAATAAACTGCCCAGCATTAGATAAGGTTAAGTCAGTAAGAATAGAATCTACTAAAATAGAATTTTGTTCTTGTAGTTCTTCTTTTAACCTGGATAGCTTTTCTTCATTTCTACCTACGAGGATTAAATTATATTGATGTTGAGCAAAAACATTGCATAGCTCTTTACCAATACCACCAGTAGCACCTGTAATTAAAACTGTTTTCAAAAAAATCACCATTACTAGTTTTACCCAAAAAGAAAATGCCAAGCAATAACTTGGCATTTTTGCATAAATTATTTTTTAGAATCCTTTACAACCTCAGCAACACCTGCGATAGTGGAAGCTAGATTTTGCATTTCAGATGGAATAATAATCTTTGTAGACTGACCATCAGCAACCTTCTCTAGGGATTCAAAGGATTTAATAGCTAAAACCTCTTTAGTTAAGCCAGCATCTACTAGCATCTTATAACCATCTGCTTGAGCTTGACGAGTAAGTCTTACACCCTCTGCTTCTGCAGTTCTAACCTTTAAGATAGATTCTGCTTCTGCTTCAGCCTTCTTAATCATAGCCTCTTTTTCAGCATCTGCTCTTAAGATTTGAGATTCCTTTTCACCTTCTGCTTGAAGAATCTTACTTCTCTTTTCACCTTCTGCAAGCAAAATCTTTTCACGACGCTCACGTTCAGCACGCATCTGACGCTCCATGGCATCTCTAATATCCTTAGGAGGTAAGATATTCTTAACCTCTACACGATTTACCTTAATACCCCATGGATCTGTAGCTTCATCAAGAATAGAACGCATCTTAGTATTAATAATATCACGAGAGGTTAAAGTTTCATCTAGGTCTAGCTCACCAATAATATTACGTAATGTAGTAGAAGATAGGTTCTCTAATGCAGCAATTGGATTTTCTACACCATAAGAATATAGCTTAGGGTCTGTAATCTGGAAGAATACAACTGTATCAATCTGCATTGTAACATTATCCTTTGTGATAACTGGCTGAGGATCAAAATCACTTACCTGCTCCTTCATAGAAACAACCTGTGCAATACGATCAATAAATGGTACTAAAAAGTGAACACCTACTGACCAAGTTGCATGATATGCACCAAAACGTTCAATAATAAGCTTTTGTGTCTGACGCACAATCTTAATTCTTGTAATTAATAAAATAACAATTACTAATAAAACAATACTTACAACAATAGCACCAATAATTCCTGTTTTCATAAATCAATCATCCCTTCTTATTCTTTAACTTTTCTTACTATAACTTTATTTCCTTTTAAGGTTACAATTTCAACAATTTCATCCTTTTTAATTGTTTCTGTTTCTTCTTCCATTAAGCTTGCATGATAGATGATATCATGAATCTTAACTTCACCATTTTCAAATTTTGAAATATCAGAAATAACCTTAACTCTTTTCCCTACAAATTCATCTACGTTGGTATATCTAGTAGCATTGAACAATAGCTTCTTTGCAAAAGGTCTTGTTAACCCTAAAGCTAGGAAGGACACTACTGCAAATACAACAATCTCAACATACCATGGAATTTGGGGAATAGCCGATAAGATTAAGGCAATTATGGCACCAAGTGAAAACCAGACTGCCACTAAATCCTGTGTAATAGATTCTAAAGCTAAGGTGACAATAAATACACCTAGCCATACCCAAACCATATATTCCATTAGGACACCTCTCCTTTCATATCTATTATTATAACCTGCTTTCCATCATCATAACACGCTTTAAATCTCTTAAATTCCTTTTTCGCAATGTTTAAATTAAAAATGTTCGATAAATATTCGATTAATGGCCTTGAACATATACGAGCATATGTTTTAGAAATGGATACAGGGATTAAAGAAGATTGCTTTAATTCCCCACTTAAAGCATAATCCTTATTTATCACATAAATATGGACACTCTGTGCCGTTTTATCCACTGCCACTCTTACACGATATGCATCTTTAAAATACTTTAGAAGCGTTTTGTTTAAGGTAATATGACTATCATATATACTTGCAAAGCCATTTGCATCATCATATTCAAAAAATTCTAGCATTTTCATTTACCTCCTTCACTATTATTATACACTAGTATTATAAAAAATTCAACAAAATTCATAAAAAATTTTAAAAAATTATTTTTAAACTTTTTATGATTATAAAGTAAAAAGGATTATCCAAAAGGACAATCCTTTAAATTACTTGCTATTAATGTCTAAATGAATTCTTTTTCCTTCTTTTGAAGCACCTGCATAAAGGATGGTACGGATTGCTCTAGCAACATAGCCATCTCTACCAATTACTCTACCAAAATCGTTTGGATTAACCTTTACCTGATACTCAAGATTTTCTTCATCATCATTTTCTCTTATGATTTCAACATCTTCAGGATAAGCTACCAAAGGAAGAATTAAACTCTTAATTAACTCTTCAAACTTTATCATAGTACCACCTCTTACTTAGTAGTCTTGATATTGTTTGCTTCTAATATATTTTTTACTGTTACTGTTGGTTGCGCACCATTAGCTAGCCACTTGCTTACCTTTTCTGCATCTAAAGTTACTGTTGCAGGATCAGTACAAGGATTATAAGTTCCTAAAATCTCTAAAAACTTACCATCACGAGGTGATCTAGAATCAGCAGCTACGATACGATATCTTGGAGCCTTATGTGCACCAAATCTTTGTAATCTAATTTTTACCATGATAAATACACTCCTTCTTATTCATAATCTATATAGCATTATATCACAAAAAAACAAGGTGTCAAGTATTTTTTCTTGACACCATTAAAAATAATTCAATTTAAATTTATTTGAAACACTTTTCTTTAAATCATTTATATCTTGGTTTAATTTCTCCTGCATCTTAGATTCAAGCTCTTTATATTCCTGAACTAAGCTTTCACTAAAAAGTCTCGTTTTAGTTTCGATAAATCTGCTTTTATATTCTTCTAAATTTGGATGGTATTTCCCGTATGCCTTTGCCTCCATATACTTTGCTTCTGCAGTTTTAAAGGCCATAATTTTCCCACTCAAGTTTTTTTTGATTTCTTCCCTAATTTCTAATAAACGTTTAAAATCTGCACTATTGATGATTTCTTCAGCATAATCCTCTGCCAAATCGTATATATCTTTCATAAAAACCCCC
>CAMWJY010000153.1 GCA_947174685.1 uncultured Mollicutes bacterium
AAATAAATTATTGTGGCATAATAAGGGCATATTAAATATGATAGGAAGTGATTATAGTGGATTTGAAGATTTGTGGCATTATAGATATCATATTAGTACTGCTGATGATACTTAGTTTAGTTATAGGCTATAAGAAGGGCTTTTTAAATAAAGCAATAGGTTTAATTGGTTTATTTGTAGCTTTAGCAGTGGCCTTTGTTTTCTGTAAACAGTTAGCTAAAGCTTTTGAATCCGCAGGAATAATCTATAAGCCTATTTTTGAAAATATAAAGAACAATGTTTTAGAAACCGAAATTTTTAAAAATGCTGGTGGCAAAGATGCTTCTATTGCTGATGTATTAGTCTCTATGAAAATTCCTAGATTTCTTGCTAATATGTTTGCTTCAAATATTGCAGGTGGTGCAACTGTAGAGACAATTGCAGAAAATGTTTCTCATTTCTTTACGCATATTATTGTGGTTATCATTAGCTTTATCATTTTATTTGTAGGGGTATTTATTGCGGCTATTTTATTAAAAATATTAACCAGTATATTAAGAGGAAATGCTATTATTCGGGCCATTGATGGAATTCTTGGTATGGCTTTATATTTCTGCATATTAATGATAATGGTTTATGTGGTTTTCTCAATACTGCGTTTATTTAGTAATTTTGAATTTGCTTCAGGTTTAAAAAGGTTTTTAGATGTGGATATGAAGCTTACTGATAATACATTTAGATTGTCTAAATTCTTTTATCAGCACAATGTAATTTATTCATTCTTTGATATCTTTTTTTAAAAAGACTGTGAATTATTTCACGGTTTTTCTTTTAAAGTTAAGTTTGCTATGATATAATATTTTATATAACCAAAGAAAGGAAAATGAGTTATGAGAATTAATCCAAAATTATTTACAATTGCAAATGAGGCAGAGCCTGTTGATGTACAGGAGTTTGATGGAAGAAAAATAGAAGTGTTTATGATGGATCCTTACCCTCAGGTTAAAGAGGAATTTATTAATAAAGGAAAATTTGCTGTTTGGTCTTCAGTAGATGGTGTGAATTATCGTCTATTTATTGAGGAGGGATACTATAATGAGCTTAAGCCATTATACTCTCAAGCAATAAATAAGATATGGGTAGACTTTTGGGATACTTGTGAGAGTGTTTCTCGTAAAATGTCTAGATATGTAATCTTACCTATTACAGTAGTTGCTATAGGTGGGTGTATTGGATTTTCTTTTATTGAAAGAATAGGAATTTATTTGATGATTGCTGTTGTTGTCATTGCTTTTGTTGCAATGCTATTTTGCAATCGTTTGACACGTAAGAAAATTTATGATGCGAATACAGCAAGTGTAGAGCTTATTAAGAAATCTTTAGGTGGAGCTAAGCAATTTGATGATATGCTAGAGCGTCAAAAGAATTATATGGATAATTATTATGATAGCTTATATCCTGAGGATGATGAAGAGTTAGAAGAGGAACCAGCAGAGGAAGCTCCTGTTTTAGAAGCCCCTGAAGTAGAGGTTGTTTCTGAGGATACAAATAAAGAAGTGGTTGAAGAGGCAGATAAGAATGAATAATTATATTGATGATGAGTGTATAACCGCGCTTCGTGTAATTGGTGCCGAGATGATTACTAAGGCTAAAAGTGGTCATCCTGGAATTGTTTTGGGTGCAGCACCAATTCTACATACGCTATTTACAAGACATATAAATTTGGATTCTAATGATGAAAAGTGGTTTGACCGTGACCGTTTTGTATTGTCAGCAGGTCATGGCTCTGCTCTTCTATATTTAATGCTACACTTTTCTGGATATGATATTCCCATGAAGGAGTTAGCAAACTTCAGACAAAAGGATAGCTTGACTCCAGGACATCCTGAGTATGGACATACCTCAGGTGTTGAAATGACTACAGGACCATTAGGTCAAGGTATTGCAACCTCTGTAGGCTTAGCTATAGCAGAAGCACATTTGGCTGCAAAGTTTAATAAGCAGCATTGTGAGATTATCAATCACAATACCTATGTACTTTGTGGAGATGGAGATCTTCAAGAAGGAATTTCTATGGAGGCTATGTCTTTAGCTGGACACCTTCGCTTAAATAAGCTTATTGTATTATATGATTCTAATGATATTCAATTAGATGGTTCTGTTTCCCTGGCTTCTTCAGATTCTATTAAGAATAAAGTAAAGGCAATGAATTGGAACTATCTTCGAGTAGAAGATGGAAATGATGTTGAAGAAATTGATGAGGCAATTAAGCAAGCAAAATTATCAGATCGTCCAACTTTAATTGAAATTAAGACTGAAATTGGTTATGGAGCCCCTACAAGTGGAGAGTCTTCTGTACACGGAAAACCATTAACAGAAGAAGAATTGGCCATTCTTAAGGACAACCTAAATTCTCGTCAAATGGCATTTACAGTTTCTAAAGAGGTGAGTGATTATTTTCATTCTTCCATTGTAGTTCGTGGTAATCAAGCAAATTCAAACTGGAATTTCTTGATGTCAGAGTATGCTAAGAGATATAAAGAGGATTATGAGCTTTTAAATCAATATATGTTTAATGATATAAGACTTGATGACTATGAAGGACTACCTGAATTTCCAGTAGGAAGCAGTGTATCTACTCGTGTTGTTATGGGAAAGGTTTTGGATTGGTTATCCTCTAAATTGCCTAACCTTATGGGCGGTTCTGCAGATTTAACACCTTCTACAATGGTAAAGGGTGCTGGAGGAATTTTTAGTAAGGTTAATCCAACGGGTAGAAATATTAAGTTTGGTGTACGTGAGCATGCGATGGCGGCAATCACAAATGGTATTACTCTTCATGGTAGCTTAAGAGGCTTCTGTGCAGGCTTCTTCGTATTTAGTGATTATATGAAGCCGGCTATTCGTTTGGCTGCAATTATGCACCTACCTTCTTTGTTTTTCTTCTCCCATGATTCTGTGTGTGTTGGAGAAGATGGACCAACCCATCAGCCAGTAGAACAGCTTGCAATGTTTAGAAGTATGCCAGATATTCATGTATTCCGACCTGCTGATGCTAAAGAGATGGCTTCTGCATTATTGTTATCTATGGATGTTAAGGATAATCCTACGGTTATCGTTTCTTCAAGACAAAATCTTGAGGTATTAGATTGTACAGATTTTGATGGAGTATCTAAGGGGGCTTATATTGCATTTGAACCAAAGGGAACACCAGGGGCTTTATTTGTCACTTGTGGTTCTGAGCTTGCATTATGTATTCAGGTTGCAAAGCGCTTAGAAAGTGAAGACATCTTTGTCCGTGTAGTTTCTATGCCTTCTATGGATTTATTTGAAAGTCAAAGTGAAGAATATAAAAATAAGATTTTACCTCGAAGAATTACAAAGCGTATGGCTGTAGAAATGGGTTCTAGCATGTGCTGGTATAAATATGCTTCTAAGGTTCATGGTATTGATGAATTTGGTAAATCTATGCCATTAAAATATATCCCTGAAGCGTATGGATTTACAGAAGAAGTCATCTATAATGAATTCTTAGACGTTGTAAAAAATTAATAATAACATAAAAATAACTGGTCTTTACTAGTTATTTTTTTAAAATCAGGAGAAGTATATGAAGGATTTA
>CAMWJY010000154.1 GCA_947174685.1 uncultured Mollicutes bacterium
GAGTTATTGAAGATGAATTTGTCAAGAAAAATATTCCTTATAAATTAATTGGGGAATATAATTTAATTTGACTTTTTTTATTGACTAGTGCAAGTTGTAGTGCACAGTGCAAGGTAATATAAATTAAGTTATTCTTCCTAAAACTATAGGAATTTTGGTATATTTTCTAGAGCTTTTGAAGAATTAAGCATGGAAAATATACTCTCATTTAATTTTGGAGAAACTCGAAATTTTATGCATATATTTCAAAAAAACAAATTTCTTATTTCTAGTTGTATAATCCATTTGTTTTTCAAAATACTAAAGATAAGAGATGATGAAAATGAACCTTAAAGACCTTTACCCAGCCTTAGGACTGAATGCTGAAGTATTAGGAATAACGGCAAATTCAAAGCGAGTAAAAAAGAATTATATCTTTGTGGCAATTAAAGGAAATAAGCATAATGGCAAGAAATATATAAAGGAAGCCTTAGATAATGGAGCCTGTTTAATTGTTACTGACCAAATGGTTTTAAAAAACTATAATCATATTCGTGTACGGAATGCCAAAAGAGAATATATCAGGCTATTACAAGAATTTTATCATTACCATCACGAAATCTATACTGTAGGTATAACGGGAACAGATGGCAAAACCACTACAGCAAACATCCTAAATCAAATCTTTGATGTTGCCAAAAGCTCTGCCTATATTGGAACCAATGGTATTTCTTATTTAAAGAAAACCATTAAAACAAAGCATACCACTCCTACTCCCGATTTATTTTATGAAGCATATAGTGTACTAAAAAAACATCATATTAACGATTTGGTTATGGAGGTATCTAGTGAAGGAATTCTAGATGGCAGAATTGAAAAGCTAGATTTTGATGGAGCCATATTTACAAACCTATCCCATGAGCATTTAAATACCCATAAAACGATGGACAATTACTTTAAAACAAAAGCCAAGCTATTTGAAGGCTTAAAACAAAATAGCCTTGCTGTAATTAATAGCGATGATTTTTATGCATCTGAGGTTGCAGGCTATACAAAGGCAAGAGTTGTAACTTACGGAATAGATACAGGTATCTACCAAGCTAAAAATATCAAGCTAGGACTTTTAAACTCAGAGTTTGATGTATATTTTAAAGGCTTATTTTTAGAGCATTTTAAGCTTCCTCTTTTTGGAAAATATAATATCTATAATGCCTTAGCCGCCATTGCTTATGCAAGTGAGCTAGGAATTGATTTAAAATATATAAAACAGGGAATTGAGACACTTCTTCCCATCGATGGCAGATTTATGCATTTTAAAAATAAAAACAATATCACAGGAATTGTTGATTTTGCCCATACACCTAATGCATTAGAAAATCTTTTAAAAAATATAAAGGAATTTAAAAAAGGGAAGATTATTTCTATTTTAGGTGCCCAAGGAGAAAAGGATAAATCCAAGCGAGCTAAGATGGGAACAATTGCCACAACACTATCAGATATTACCATCTTTACTTCTGAGGATCCTAAGCATGAAAGTCTATTTGGCATCCTTTATGATTTAACTGAAGATCTAAAGGATAAGGAATATTATATGACCTTAAGCCGTAAAGAAGCTATTACTCTTGCAACCAAGCTTGCCAAACCAAATGATATCATAGTCATTACTGGAAAAGGAAATGAAACTAGTGAACAAATCTATGATTTCCATTTTAAACACAATGACTATACACTATTAAAAAACGCTCTAGATGCCTAGAGCGCTTTTTGCTAGCTTATCTGCCATATCATTATATTTATCATTACTATGGCTTTTCACTTTAATAAAATGTATTTTGATTTTATCCTTTGCTTCATTTTTAAATTTCATATAGGCTAATGCTATTGGGGAAGATGCTTTCCAAACACCTGTATACCATTTTTCTATACCCTCATAGTCATAGATGATATTTAATTCCTTTATCCCATGATTAATCGCATACTTTATAATATAGCCTGCTCCTTTAATCTCTCCAGCTACATTTCTGGCTGAAGAATACTCATCTGCTTCATACTTCTTAGAAAAGGTTTGATGAGTATCACCAATAATTAAAACTCCTCCAAAGGAATAACAGCATGTATTTACATCATAAGATCCATCAATATAGGCAGTAGGAATTTTATAATCAAGGACAATCTCTTCATCATTTAAAAAGGCCTTTGCCTCTTCTAACGTTTTAAAGCTCTTATATGTAATATTCTTTTTACCAACCAAATATTCCTTACAAGCATCCCAAGAGGTGAAAATATCTTTTCCATCCTGATGCTTCACAGCATAATATTTCATAATATCACCTGTAAGTATACTATCAAATTTTAATGCTTTTTTCAAGAGAAAAGGGGCTGTAAAAAACCTAGTTTTTAAATCAGCCCCTTTTCATCACTTTAAAATGAACATTTTTTTAATTTAAACCAGCTTGTTTATCATTCACTATCACTACACTGGATTTGAATTGAAATTTTATTGTATGAAGGTCCTCTAAAAAAATCTTGGGAAGATAGTGATGTTTTTGATAGAACTATATTCCACTGTTCTACGGTTCCTAAAAATTGAATTTTCTCAAACTGACAGGAATCTAACACAGCATCTTTATCAATTGAAATTATAGTTTCAGGTAATGTAAGAGATTTTGTATTTTCAAGTACTGATAAATGCTTAATTGCATAATTTTCTCCTTTAATTGTCTTTGGCAAAATAATATCTTCTGCCTCTTTAAAGGATGCCAAGAAATAATATTTTCCATCCACTAATTCAAACAAATTATCATCCTCAATAAAATAATTTATAGGCTTTTCTACCTCAGTAGCATTAAAATCTGTAATGGAAGCCGTTCCAGAGTAATAATCAGTTTTTTCTTTTAATTCAACTGCTTTTCCGTCTTTAAATTTTAGGATTAAAATATCCCCGTTTTCATTTGTTTTCTTATATCCTTTTGCAGATGAAACATAACTAAAGCTTTCATATTCATCTATATAATCCGAAAATAATCCCCTATAATTTTGCTTTTTGACTGATGCCGTGTAATAAAGATACGGTTCATTAGCCTGATAAGATATTCCCATATTTCGAAAAAAAGCAAAATCTTTATACCATAGAGTATAGTCAATTACTTTAACTGAGGGAGAAGATTCCGTTAACTTCATTTGATATTCTCTAAATTGTAATCCATCAATGTAATATATGGAATACTCGCTATTATATGTTTTACCATCATAGGTTTGTTTATTCTTTACATTTACTGTAAAGCTATCATAATCAGCAGATAATATTTCTTTCCATTCTTCTTCTGAAACTCTATCACTGACAATTTCTCTTTTGCATCCAGTAAGTGATAATCCAAGTAAAACTGCAAGGCAGATTAATAAAAATCTTTTCATTTTACGCATTCTCCTTTTGCTTTGGTTTCAAGAAAAAAAATGCACAAATAAAAGAAGCTATGAATAAAAAGAAATTCAAGAATGGTATACCTATCATTATGAATAAGCTATGGCAAGTAGTTGGAAACATCGACATAGCGAGTAAAAAACTAGCTGCAATCATTAAAAAAAATGAAGCATTAAAG
>CAMWJY010000155.1 GCA_947174685.1 uncultured Mollicutes bacterium
ACGAAAGTATTGTATCATACTTTTAAAGAATTGTCTATTATTTTGTTTGTAGTGCTGCAATTTTTGCAAGTCTTTCTAAATTTTTAATCGCTTCTATTGCTTTTTTATTATGATATAGCCTAGCAAGCTGTAAAGGAGTTAAGTTAAATAAATCTAATGTATTTACATTTTTAAGGGTCATAGCCTTTTCTATAAGCTTCATGTCATTCATATATATAGCATAATGTAAAGGATACCTTCTTTGGTAGGTGGTAAGCTTATAGGCGCGCTTTCTTTCTTCAATAAACTCCTTGATTTCACTTGTAGCTAAATCGTAGATTGTTTCAGCATTCTTATTTTTAAAATCTAAAAAAGCTCCATGCTTTAAAAGTAAATCAATGATTTCCTTATTCTTGTTTCTTACAGCATAAAATAAAGCCGTTTCATTCATATGATTTTTATAATTCACAAAGACGTTATATTCTAAGATAAATTCTACCATATCTCTTGAATCTCGTTCAGCTGCCACAAGAAGCGGGTTATTTCCAATATAGTTAGGCTCTTCTAGCCAAGGCTCAAAGCCACCATATTTTTTTAGTAGCTGAGGAGCCTTAGAACGAATAAAGGCTAGACATATCGTTTCTTCATTATTATCCTTTTCTCCCATATCGAGCCTATATTTTTCTAAATAAAGATCTATCATTTTTTCCTTACGATATCTACAGGCAAGATATAAGGGTGTATGCCCAGCTTTGTTTTTTTGCATAGGGTTTCCATTGGTTGTCATAAGAACTCGCAAATAGTTTAAGCGATTATGTAATACTGCATAATGAAAGCATGTATTTCCTTTCTTATCCATACTATCAATATCTATATAAGCACGGAGTAAAATTTGTACAGCATCATTAGATTGTAGTTTAATCGCATAAGAAAGCAAATTCATACCATTTTTATCTACTACATTAACATTTCCATGATCAAGATATGCATTTAATTGCTTCCAGTTCTGATCAAGTATTGCTTGAAATGGATCTATCATCTTTTATTCACTGCATCCTTAAATACTTTTGCTGATTTAAAAACAGGAGCCTTTGAGCCTTCAATTAGGATTTCTTCTCCTGTTTGAGGATTTCTTCCCGTCTTCTTCGCACGCTCATGAACCTCAAAGGTTCCAAAGCCAGAGATGACTGCCTTATCTCCTTTTATTAAAGCTTCTGTAATTACATCAAATACTGCAGCAGTGATTTCTTCTACCTGCTTTTTTGTATAATTGGTTCTATCTGCCACCTTAGTGACTAATTCTGGTTTATTCATCGACAAAATCCTCCACATCTTGAAACTCGTATATGACAAATAATAGCATATTTTTTTTTATTTGAAAAGATAATATTTTAATAAAATGCTTTCAAATTAAAAACCAAAGAAAAAAGAAACCAATGCTAATAAGAATCAAGAAAACTAATTAGAATTGGCTTCTAAAAATCTGAATTTGGAATAAATATAAACTTTGGAGAAAAAGCTTTATATAGCTCTTATAATTCCACTAAAAAGATTGGCACCTTTTCCATTTGAAACTACAAATCCAAAGCTTTCGTCTACAATAAAATCCTCATATATTTCTTTAACAAGCTCAGGTGCAGGAGATGTTGGTGCCATACCAATAATCGTAGCTGCAGCACCCTCGATTCCTTTCTTGTTCACAATGAGCTTTGCAAAATGCTGTGCATAATTACAATATAAATCTCTAGAAGATATAGTACTGAAATTGGCTAAGGGAGTAAACATATCTACTATTCCAAGGCTTTCAAATATTTCCTTTAAATCAAGGTCACTATCGGCTGAAAACTCAGGAAATAAGCATCGGGTATAGTATTCTTCTCTTGGTCCATCTCCTTCTGTATTACCAGAAAAAACATATTTTGTTTTTCTCACATTAGAAATCACCTCAGGTGTAAACACATCCTCTATTTTATTTCCATTTTGAGGAACAACAAAAGTAATAGTGTATTCATTTGTTTTGGTATAAAACTGTTTATAGGTTTCCGTTTCAAATATTCTTCCACCACAATATTTACCCTCTAAAAACTGCTTTGAGATAATCATTCCATTAGAGTTTTTAAATTTATATTCTTCTTGAGTGAAAGGTAGGTCTGTGCCTCGATCATTCCATGCATCTCTTAAATAGAGTGTGTTGAGTAAGACAAGAATAGTTTCATAAGGAAGATCAAGCTCTGGCTTTAACAATCCATTTGTTTGCTTAGAAATAAAATTAGAAATATATTTGTTTACATATTCAATCTGCTGAAAATCTACACTATGAGAATAACAAAAATACTTGATAGCAAGATCAGAAAGACAGTTTTCCTTAAAAGGAAATACCTTATCTAGCCAAATCGTATTGGTCAATTTTCCCTTCGTTTTATTGGTTCCTTCTTCTATTTGATTTAAGCTTTGATAGAAGCTTGCATAATTCTCTTCTAAAACCTCATACTCCATTCCAAGAGCATCTAAAACCTCCCGCCTAGTTTTCCCATCAGAGCATTCTGCCACAAGAGCTAAGGCACTAAAAATGGAGGCAGGGGATATTACTACATTATCCTTAGATTCTAGCTTATCTAAGCATTGCTTAGCCACTTCTCCAGAAAACTGACCTAGCTGTTGATAAAATTGATTCTGCGTAGAAGCAGGTCGGATATACTCTGTTGGCTCCTCTACTGAATGTAATAGCTTGATTATAGACTCGTCAGGTCCGTCCTGGAACGGATCATCCGTAGATTTTCTAAAGCTGAGTGGTCCTATAATAAGAATGAGAACCACTAAAACAATACCACAAATAGAAAGAGTAAGCTTATTAAAAATGGGATTTCTACCTCTAGCTTTTTGTTTACTTCTTGCATATATTTTTTCTTCTAAAGAGGAATCAGCCTTCGGAACTTCCTCTTTTAACTCCTTTAATTTATCATCTAAATTCATAAGTATTTCTCCATTTCTTCTTGAATCATATTGCGAGCTCTTTCTAAACGTTTCTTCACTGCAGATAAAGAAATATTAAGAATCAGAGCCATCTCATTTGTTTTATAAGAGTTATAATAATATAATATGATAACCTCTTTATACTTTTTAGGAAGATGCTTAACAATCCTTGCTAGAACATCTGTTTCTTTTTTTAAGCTATTCTCCGGATAAGCTTCTAAAATCTCTTGAGAAAGGGTGACACGAGTATTAAAGGATGACTTCACATAATTCTTACAAGCATTTATTGTTACACGAATTAACCAATATTTTTCCTGCAGAATATCTTTAAATTCTATTTTACGATTTAGGTATTTTAAAAATACCTCCTGTAATATATCTTCAGCATCTTTTGTATTTTTCGTATACCCATAACAAATCGTATATAGCTCTTGGCTATACATCTGGTACTTAATAGAAAATTCTTGTTCCGTCATATCCTTCACTTCCTTTCCCTTCCTACTTATAAAACAAAATACTATACAATTTAGTGACAATTTGAACAAAACGAATATAAATATTCCTCTAGAGGTAAAAACCTCTAATTTAGTGATTATACAAATTATACTATAAATTTATA
>CAMWJY010000156.1 GCA_947174685.1 uncultured Mollicutes bacterium
TATAATGCTTTACACTATTTATTCTTTGGCTTGTATCATACCCTATATCTACACTATATAATGATATATTATCTTGTTTATAAAGAATTGTTTTTACTCTTGAGCCTTGGAATTGACAATAAACTACTCCTCCATGCCCATTATTCATAACCATGCCTTCAAATACAATCTTTTCTCCTGTTTTATATTCTATTAATGTCGGATAACAATATCCTTCATTATAGAAGATTTTATTTCCATCAACATCTTGAATCACATATTGATACCAATTTCCATTTTCTTCATCTTCTACGATTGTTCTATAAACTGTTAATTTACTCTCTAAGCTTTTAAATGCATTTAAAGAAGCATTATAATTATACTCTATTTTGCTGCCATCTGCTTCTTTTATAATGATATAATCCTTTCCATTTTCAAATGATTTATAGAAATTTAAATGACATCCCTTCCCAAAAAATCCTTCATCTTTATCCCTATCCTGAAAATTATATATTAAGCTTATCTCTATTGGATTAGGTCCTTGCGTTGCAAATCCAGGGATGACTATATCCATATTTGCTGCCTCTTGGTTTAAATTTACATATACACTAGCTACTTCTCCAATACTTTGACTAATTTGTCTAGTATAGTCTTTTAAGCCCTGATTTATCATAATTCTTTGCCTCTCTTTCTTTATATATGCATTTTATCATATATTGTAATTTGGCTTTGTCGATTTTTGTCGATTAAAAGAGAGAATATATTTTTAAATAACGAATATAAAAAGCAAAATACAAACCACAGTATTTTGTAGTTGATTTCCAAAATTTCAGATCTTTTTTTATATTTAAATAATAAAAAATATGAAATATGGTGTATAATAGATTTAGAAAATGAGCAGGAGGGATTCATTTGAAAAAAATACTCATCCTTACAACAGGAGGAACCATCTCTAGTGTAGCTTCTAAGGACGGCCTTATTCCTAAAAATTCAGAAGAACTTATACTATCTGTTTTCAAAGAGGAAGATGCAAAGATAGATATTGAAAGTATATTGGTACTAGATAGCTCTAATATACAGCCTGAGGAATGGAAAATCATTGCTGGTAAGATATTTGAAAATCTAGAGTCTTATGATGGAATCATTATAACTCATGGTACAGATACAATGGCTTATACTGCTTCTATGATTACCTTTATGGTCCAAAATCCGAATATCCCTATTGTATTTACTGGTTCACAGTTACCTATCACGCATCCTTTAACAGATGCTGTAGATAATTTGCATTGTGCATTTGCGATGGCAAAATCAAGTATTCCAGGAGTCTTTGTAGCCTTTAATAGAAAGATTATGTTTGCTTCTCGTTCTGTAAAAGCCAGAACCTCTAGCTTTGATGCCTTTGAATCTATTAACCTACACCCTCTAGGAACCGTTTCTGCAACAGGACTCGTGATTCAAAAGAATATGCTTCATGAAAATGACAAAGCACCAAAGCTTATTTTAGATATTAATACAAATGTATTTTTGCTTAAATTAACACCAACAACAAATCCTTCTATTATTCCTCTTCTAATCTCCTCTGGGGTTGAAGGAATTGTTATAGAGGCTTATGGGGCTGGTGGAATATCTTATATTAGAAGAGATTTTATTAAGGAAATTAAAAATGCCATTATTCAAGGTGTTCCAATTGTCGTTAGTAGCCAGTGCTTATATGAACGCTCCGATTTCAACATTTATGAGGTTGGAACAAAGGTCATTGCTAGTGGAGCAATTGAAGCCTATGATATGACATCTGAGGCTGCTGTAACAAAGCTGATGTATGCCTTAGGACAAACAAATAATTTAGCAGAAATCAAGAAGATTTTCTTAACTCCAATTGCTTATGAAATAAAACCTGAAGAATAAAAGGACAAGTCAACCTTGTCCTTATTTTTTTCTTCCTCTTCTTTTTCTGCTTCATCATACGCCTTTTGCCATTCATAAGAATCTCTAAGCGTATAACTATTCTCATCATAATTTAAATATGCATGCATTTCAAAATGTCTTCTATCTAACTGCCAATTATTTGTTCGATCCGTAAAGAATATTCTCTTAATCTTAGAAGTATCTTCTGTAACATAAAAATCAAGCTCAGCACAGTCTAAATATTCCCAATCCATATTATAAAAATAATGGGTGACCTCATCTAAATATCCATCCTCATCCTCATCCATTGCTCTTCTGCCTGTGGTTGATTTAGAAAAGCGTTGATAATCCTGAATAGCTTTAACAAGAGCTAAAGCGTCTTCGTAATAGGAATATTCTGTTACAGCCTTCTTATAAGTGATTTCTTGCTTTGTTTCAAAATCGTAACAAATCTCATCACCATCGTAATTATAGCACATATTCCCATCTTCAAATACAAGTAATTCATAAATCCCATTGACACAATTAACAAAAGCATGTCTTTCTTCATTTGGGAAGTAATAAAACTCTATATCAAAATTTTCAAAAGGAAATTCTGCAATTTGTTCTTTAATAAGCGAATTATGCTTTTTTACTTCTTTTGAGGATAATCCTAAATATACACAGCTAGTCAGTCCAAATAGTAACCCAATCAAAAGAACTCTACTTATTTTTTTCATAAACAAAAACCTCTATTAAGCCTTATAGGTATATAGCCTTGATGGACGATGTCCACCATCATTTTTAAATTGATCTGTCGGTACGACCTTATCCTTAATCGTTCTTCTAAATACTGAGTCTATGAGCTTTTTTCCTAAAATTGCCTCATAAACCATTTGAAGCTCCTTTAAAGTAAATTCATTTGGTAGCATATGATAAATGATATCCTCTGTTTGAATCTGATTTTTCAAATATTCTAGCGCAGCTGCAATAATCTTTAGATGATCAAATGCCAAGTATTCATTTTCTATTTCAGAGAAGCTTACAATTCCATAACTATCCATCATTTTCTTTACTTTACAAGAAAATTCTTTATCTTCATTTTTAAAAGAGATTGTTAAAATGTTTTCTTCTTGATTGAATGCTAAATCAAAGAAGCTTGCTTTTGGCTTTAAATCATTTACAATTTTAGATTTATCTATCAGCCCTAGAAAGCTTACAGAAAGCACTCTTCCTCTAATATCTCTATCAATATCAGAGAAGGTATGAAACTGATTTAAATAAACATCCTCTATATTGGCTTCTGTAAAAAGAATTCTTTTAGCTGAATCTAAAAGTTTTTCATCAAGAGAAAGAAAGCCTCCTGGAATACAATACCTACTCATAAAAGGAGCTGATTCTCTTTCGACTAATAAAATACTAAAGCTCTTGCCATTTTTCTTTCGATAGCTTGTGGCTTTTTTATCACTTACACTAAATAAAGTAATATCTGTAGTGATACTCATCTTCTCATAATCATCGCTATTATAATTCTTTAAGAATTCTTCATCTGAGGTATACTTCACCTCTCTATATTCCTGATAATCCTTTGTATATAGCTTCTTATCCTGAATATAATTTAAAACATTAGAATCTAAAAATAAAGAAACCTCATTATAGTTTTTTTGACCTATACACTCGCGAATATATGAGGAGTTAAATCC
>CAMWJY010000157.1 GCA_947174685.1 uncultured Mollicutes bacterium
TGCTTCTTGTTCTTGACGTAAGGCTTGTAATTCTTCTGCACTACAAAAACAAGGGTAAGCTCTTCCCATTTCAATTAAATGCTTAATGCAAGTATTATAAATTTCAGAACGATTGGACTGCTTATATGGTCCATAAGCACCAATTTCTTTACTATCTGAAATATAACCTTCATCAGGGATAACATCAAATGCCTTTAGCTGTTCAATTAAAGATTCTCCAGAACCAGCAATTTCACGTTTTGTATCTGTATCCTCTAAACGAATATAAAATACACCACCACTTTGATGTGCATAATAACAATCCAAAAAAGAAACAAACAAGCTACCTGTATGTAAAAAGCCTGTAGGACTAGGTGCAAATCTTATGACCATTGCGCCATCCTTTAAATTTCTTTTTGGAAATCTCTTTTCTAAATCTTCTATTGTTAAATGTAGATTAGGATAAATTACATTTGCTAAATCCTTATATGTTGCCATCATACTACCTCATTTCTTATCTTATATAATTATAGCAAATTTTTAAGAATTATCAAGAAAAAAGCCCTACTTTTGTAGAGCCTAAATACTATATCTATATTGAACTAAAGGTATTTCCATTGTTATATTCTCATTTCCTCTAGTTATATCAAATGTAAGAACATCTCCTAAAGATAATCCAGCAGAATAAATAAACTGATAAATTGTGTCCACTGTCATTGTTTGAGCACTTATATTTGTCAATGATTTTATTTCTTTTGAAGCATCCTTGTAAGTAATTGTAATTGCATTTAGCTTATCATTTGCTAGAAGCTTATTATAATCTGAATGGGTTGGATTAGTTGCAGGACTTGCAATACCAATCGTTGTTCTTACAAAGCCATATCCACCATAGCCAAGAGTAAAACCAATCTCCCAACGCCCTTCTACATAGCCTGTTTCCCAAGCATTTTCTGTAACATTATATTTAGCTGTTTTTAAAATACTATCAATAATGGTTCTTGCCTGATTTGCAGGGATTGCAAATCCTAAGCCTTCTATTCCAGAAGAGGAATATTTCGCATTAACAATACCAATTAAAGCACCTGCAGAATTAAATAATCCACCACCTGAATTTCCTGAATTGATTGCAACATCAGTTTGAATTAGCTTCATTGTATGATAGCTATCTACTTGTATTAGACGATTATTATAGGAAACCACTCCTGTAGAAACACTTCCAGGTAATGTTCCTAGTGGATTTCCAATACAGATCACACTTGAGCCTAATCTTAGCTTTTCTGTATCCTCAAACCAGGAAGCATAGGTTAATCCTGTTTTCTCAACAGATAAAACAGCTATATCACTTTCTGAATCTCCACCTACAAGCTTGGCCTCAATAGTTTCATCATTAGATAGAATGATTTTAAAGCCTTGACAGCCTTCAATCACATGATGACATGTTGCAATATAGCTAAATCTTTCATCATAGCCAAATAAAACACCACTTCCACTACCATAATGCTGGTTATTCATATAAGCATCTATTGCCACAACACTATCATAAATTTGATTTACAGTATCTTCTACACTACCTGTCTCTAGCTCAGTACTTGTATAGGTGATATTCAAATTTAAATATTCTTGTTCACTCTTTGGTTCTTCCTTATTATCTAAAGAATCTTGTATATCTATTGGTGGATTCTCATCATTTGGGATTTGAGCCTGCTTCTTTGAACAGGAGGTAAAGCCTAAGATTCCAATAAGAGCACCTACAATCATTATACTTTTCCAAAATTTCATACAAATCATACTCCTTTAAAGCGAATTCATTATACCATAAAATTATGGGAAAAGTTTGGGAAAAAATTATCAAATTATAAAAAAAGAATTAAGTAACGATATTCCACGCACTTAATTCTTTTTTATTTTACTTGAAGTATCTATTTAGTAAACCTTCAAATGCTCTACCATGACGAGCTTCATCCTTAGCCATTTCATGAACTGTATCATGAATTGCATCTAAGTTTAACTTCTTTGCACGAGTAGCTAAGTCTAGCTTACCAGCTGTTGCGCCATTTTCAGCAGAAGCTCTTAATTCTAGGTTCTTCTTAGTAGAAGGAGTTATAACCTCTCCTAAAAGCTCAGCAAATTTAGCAGCATGCTCTGCTTCTTCCCAAGCAGCCTTTTCATAATACATTCCAACCTCAGGATAACCTTCTCTATAAGCAACTCTTGCCATAGCTAGATACATACCAACCTCTGAGCATTCACCTTCAAAGTTTGCTCTTAAATCAGCTAAAATGTCAGCAGGTACATCCTTAGCAACGCCAACAACATGCTCACAAGCCCAGGTTAATCCTTCCTTTAATTCTTCAAACTTCTCCTTTGGAGCTTTACATTGTGGACATTTATCTGGAGCCTCTGGTCCTTCATGAACATATCCACATACTTTACAAACGTACTTCATATTCTTTCCCCTTTCGTTTCTTTAGTACATTTTTGACATAAGCCATAAAAAGCCATATCACATTTTTTAATTTGATGTATACATCCCTTAGCTGCCTTAGAAATAATTTTTTCTTGATCCACCATTATATCTTCAATTCTTCCACACTGCTCACAAATGAAATGTGCATGATCTACCTTAACGGTTTCTAATACATCATTTCCCTTTAATTTTACAATTTTAATTTTTTCTTCTGCAAGGAGTGTTTGGATATTTCTATATATGGTAGATAAAGAAATTTGCTCATTGTGGTCTTTTAAATATTCTATTAAGACTTCCACTGAAGCATGTCCAAGGTCTTCTAAAGCTTGATATACCATCCTTTTTTGAGTTGTCATTCTTCTTAACATAATCATTTCCTTATCAAGAATTATTCTCAATAATAATATATCATAAATTCAATATTTGTCAAGCAATAAGTTCCTAAATGTCTTCCTTAGACAACGAGAATTTTTGGCCTTGAGAAAGTAGAATTTAATCTGCAAACCCACTTTTTAAAATAAATTCTCTATATTGTCTTAATAATCGAAAAGAAAAAAAGAAAGACTTTCAGTGAATGAAAATCTGTACTTAAAACATTGATTTTTGATAAATTTTTCTAGAGTTTCATGAATAATTTAGAGTGGTTTTCATTTTTTTCGAAAACTTTCAAAAACATTCCAAAAAGTGAAGGTTTCTTATTGCAAAAACAGTCGAAATATGTATAATTGAAATTGGTCTTTAAGACTACAAGGCAAAACCTTGGGCAGGGCTAGGTAAAACGTTCTATCTAAATCGTGCAAATTGTTCGTGAGGCGTTTTGTTGCACAACAAGAAATGAGGTGAAGATAGAATGAGTTTAATCTTTACTATTGTTGTTGCAATTTTGAATTTCATAGCATCTATTATAAAGTGGATCACTATTGAAAGAAAAATTAAACTTCAGTACTTGATTCGTTCTTCTAAGAAGAAAAACTCAAGCATAAAGAAAAGAACTACCCGATGCCGCCAAGCTAAAAGGTAGTTCTAAAAACAAAAGTATGAAACAATACTAGATAGAACTACCTAGCCTTGTTTTTTATTTTACTTCTTACACCTATATTATATACCAATAA
>CAMWJY010000158.1 GCA_947174685.1 uncultured Mollicutes bacterium
AAGTTACTATTCTATCACAAATATATCAAAAATCAATGTAAATAGTTTTAATTTATTTACTTCTTTAACTAGTTTTTTTTATAAATATATGGTATAATGATAATAGTAGCAATATTCGAATTTTTTTAGAACAGGAGGGACAGTATGTATCAAATAGGGGATTATGTCGTGCATAATGGACATGGCTTATGCTCTGTATTAGATGTTCATACAGAGGGATTTGGCTTTTATAGATTAGAAACCTATCATAATAAAATGCTAATTATGATGCCTATAGATAAGGCACCTCTTTTCTTGCGTCCTATCCTATCTAAGGCTGAAATTTATAAGGCCCTAAATGATTCTGTTCTTCTATCTGAAGAGTATATTAAGGATAATAAAGAAAGAAAATTACACTTTCAACAATTAGTGACCTCTAATAATATTATGGATACACTTCATTTATTAAAAATGATTTATCAAATCACTGAAGATCGAAAACTAGAAAAGAAAACTCTAGGTTCCTTTGATACGCAATTCCTTCAACAAGCAGAAAGAAAATTATTTAATGAGATTGCTGTTGCTGCTGGAATCACAAAGGAAGAGGCACAATCTGTTGTTTATGAACGCTTAAAATCACAAATGGTTTATTAATATTGAGGTATTTTTATGAAAAAAATTTCTATCCCATCAAAATATGATGCATTGCCTATCAACGCAATGCTTTATGATGTTGCAGAGCCTAAGGGTGTTGTTCAAATCGTACATGGTATGAAAGAGCATCAAATGCGTTATGAAGGCTTTGCTAAATTTTTGAATGAACAGGGCTATATCGTTTTAACCTCTGATATGCGTGGACATGGTCCAGAGGCTAATCTATTAGGACATATGGAAGGGAAAAAGCCTTGGGAGGCACTTGTTTTAGATCAGGTAACACTTTCTGAATATTTAAAGACAACCTATCCTAATTTGAATTTGTATTTGTTTGCTCATTCTATGGGTACAATTATATCAAGAAATCTCATCCAAAAGAATGCAGATTTATATGAGAAGGTTATTCTTTCCGGGGTTCCTGCCTACCAGTCTGCAACTCTACTAGGTATTTTTATGGCCAATTGTATTGGTTTATTCAAAGGAAATACCTATGTTTCTAAATTTTTAACGAATTTAACAGATGGAAGCTTCTCTAAGGCTGTTAAGAATGCAAAAACTTCTGTGGATTGGCTTTCTTATAACGAAGAAAACGTACAAGATTATTTAAATGATCCATATTGTAATATCCCATTTTCTGTTTCAGCATATAAGGCTTTATATTATCTCGTTTGGGGAATGCACAAGAAAAGTCGTTATTATGTCCTTGACCCAAATAAACCTCTTCTTTTGCTTGTAGGTAAGGATGATCCATGTCCTTTAGGAGCTAAGGGCTTAAAGCATTCAGCAAAAACCTTAAAAAAAGCTGGATATAAGAATGTGAATGTTAAGGTATATGAGGGTATGCGTCATGAAATTCTAAATGAAGCTCAGTATGAACTCGTATATACAGATATCTTAAATTTTTTAGAAAAATAAAAACGCCGTTTTGGCGTTTTTTTATTCATCTTTCTTATATAAAACAAAGAAATAAATGCTCATTCCTAGGCAGGCTAGAATTCCGATAGAAAATACTATAATACCTGCAAGACCATTTTCTGAAATTTCTTGATTATACTCCTTTAAGGACAAAATGACATTTTCATTTGCCTTTATTTCTATCACATCATAACTGGCATCTAATGCCTTATGAGCTGTTACATAGCAATAGATGATATCCTCATATCGTATGGCATCAAAATCTTTCATTTGATATGCATCTCTTACTGTATCTACTATGGTTAGAGGCTTCTCTTCTTCTTTAACATAAATATAATCAACAAATGAATTTCCTTTGTTCGAGTAAGCAACTCTTTTTCTTTCATAGGCTAAGAAGGTATATCGCTTCAGTTCTAAGTCTTGATAGGAATACTGATTATTTTTATACTGATAGATAAAGAATCCTAGCATAGCGATTGAGCCTATCATACCCAGTATAAATATGATAAAGAATTTTAAAAATATCTTATCCTTTTTTCGTTTTTTCATATGTATATACCTCCTTACTTCAATAGTAAAGTCAAAAAACTCAGAGATTCATTCTCTGAGTTTTTTACCCTTTAAATTAGTTGGCCTTCTTCTTTGGTAATGGCTTTAAAACAACAACGTTTTCAACCTTTTTAGCTTTAGGTGCAGCAGCTAATGCTTTTTGAGCAGCTTCACATAAGCCCTTGAAGCCTTCTGCATCATTTACAGCCATTTCAGCTAACATCTTTCTGTTGATTGCGATATCAGCTTTAGCTAATCCATTGATAAATCTTGAATACTTCATACCATTTAATTGGCAAGCAGCATTGATACGGCTAATCCATAATTTACGGAAGTCTCTTTTCCTTGCCTTTCTATCACGATAAGCATATGCTAAAGAACGCATAACTTGCTCATGAGCAGTTTTATATAAAGTATGTTTTGAACCATAATAGCCCTTTGCTAGCTTTAATACGGCCTTACGTCTTCTTCTTGTAGTGTATCCACCTTTAACTCTTGGCATATCCTTTTACCTCCTTAAATTATAGTAAATTAGAAATTAATGGTTTAATACGTTTAACGTCAGTCTCATGAACTAAACCACTCTTTGATAAATTTTTGTTTTGTTTGTGGGTCTTATTTGTTTTTAAATGTCCTGTATATGCATGACCACGTTTAATTTTTCCAGATGCAGATACTTTAATTCTTTTCTTTAATCCACTATGTGTCTTTTGCTTTGGCATAATCTTAACTCCTTAATCTTTTGATGTTTTTGGTGCTATTACAGCGAATAATGTTCTACCCTCTAGACGAATTGGTGATTCTAAAGTTGAACATTCAGCAAGTCTTTCTACAAAGCGCTCAATCACTTCTTTACCTAATTCCTGATGAACAATCATACGTCCCTTAAAGCGTAGAGAAATCTTAACCTTATTTCCCTTTTCTAAAATGGTTTGAGCCTTACGAGCCTTTGTTTCAAAGTCATGCTTTTCAATGGTTGGTGAAAGCTGAATTTCTTGAACTACAACAACCTTTTGATTTTTTCTCATTTCCTTTAGCTTCTTTTGTTGCTCAAAGCGATAACGAGAATAATCCATTAGCTTTGCTACAGGGGGATTGGAGTCTGGTGAAACTAATACTAGATCAAGACCACTATCCTCAGCCTCTGCTAGAGCCTTCGCACGTGGCAATACGCCTAGCTTTTCTCCCTTATCCGTAATTACTAACATTTCTTTGCAGCGGATTGCGTCATTTACTAAATCCTCTGAACCTCTTTTTTGCTTATTAATAATTCCACCTCCGTATGTATAAATAAATAAAAGGGACGCAAAAACGCCCCGTATTTTTTATTCATCTAAATGTGACTTTTTGCCTACCAATTCATCAATCAGGCGAGAAACGGGCGTTTCTTCTTTCCACTTATTTTATTTACCTCATAAATAATATCACTAATATAAGATAATGTCAAGCATTTTTTAGC
>CAMWJY010000159.1 GCA_947174685.1 uncultured Mollicutes bacterium
ACACTATACTATTTAGACAAATTAATTCATGATGCTAAAATACAGCCAATGTATTGTCAGATTGAATTACATCCTTTTTTACAGCAAGAGTTATTTATTTCCTATTGTAAGGATCACAACATTCAGGTGATGGGCTATGGTTTATTTGCTAAAGGGTGTGTTTTTAAAAATGATAAACTCAATGAGTTAGCTTTAAAAAATCATACAACGGTAGCAAATTTGGTTCTTTCCTGGGGATTGAGTAAAGGTGTGATTCCTTTAGTGAAATCAAAGGAACCATCAAGAATAGAAACAAACTTTTGTGACAATTTTGAGATTTCAGCCGAACTTTTTTCGGATATACGGAAATTAAACGATGGAATTAGGGTCTATCGAGATCCTGAAAATAATCCTTATGTTTAGGGATTAAGAAATGAGAGTGAATGATATGAAAAAGATATTAATTAAAAATGGAAATGTAATTTTTCCAGATCGTGTGGAAGAAACAGATATTCTTATTGAAAATGATAAAATTGTTAAAATAGGAAAGCTAAAAGAAGATTGTGAAACGATAGATGCAAAAGGGCTTTATGTTTCTCCTGGTCTGATTGATATTCATAGCCATGGTGGAAATGGCTTTGATTATATGACAGGAACCTTAGAAGCCTTTAAAGCTGCAACTACGCTTCATATGCAGCATGGAGCTACCTCCATTGTTCCTACCACTGTAGCATCTGATTTAGAATATACAATTCATTTTTTAAAGGAGTTTGACCAAATAAAGAATCATAAGGATATCCCTGTTCGTTTATTAGGTGTACACTTGGAAGGACCTTATTTATCTTTACAGCAGAAGGGGGCTATTCCTTCTCAATATATTAAGAATCCTGAAAAAGAAGAGTATTTAAGAATCTTAAAAGGCTCATCTAATATTCTTAGATGGACGATTGCTCCTGAATTGGAAGGAGCATATGAGCTTGGAGATGAGCTCTACAAAAGAGGAATCAATGCCTCTATAGGGCATTCCAGTGCAGAGGATTTTCATGTTCATGAGGCAGTTTTACATGGTTTCCGTTCTGTGACACATATGTATTCTATGACCTCAAGTATTGTAAGAATTAATTGTTATCGTCATCCAGGAATCAATGAAGCAGCATATTTGGAGGATGATTTATATTTAGAGGCCATTGCTGATGGTCATCATTTGCCAGATACTTTATTAAAGCTTATGGTGAAAACTAAAGGCTATGATAAGATTATTTTAGTTACAGATTCTATGAGTGCTGCTGGCTTTGGGGATGGTTTATTTTATCTGGGAAATCCAGAGGATCATCATCAGGTTCTTATAAAGAATAACGTTGGCTTTATGCCGGATATGTCTAGCTTTGCAGGCTCTGTTGCTTGTGCAGACCAGCTGATTCGCACAATGCTTAAAATAGGAACTCCTATCCATCAGGCAATTAAAATGATGACTTTAAATCCTGCCAAGCTGTTACATTTTGATAAAGAAATTGGTTCTATTGAGGTTGGTAAAAAAGCAGATATCATTCTATTCAATCAAGAAGTGGATGTTCAAAAGGTTATTGTGAATGGCACATTAAAATTTGAAAAATAATAAAGGATAGTATTTGAAATTTAAGAAATGGGTATGTTCAAAAAAGAATATACCCTTTTTATATTCTCAAGGTAATCTCTATAAATTTGGTTAGTATTTTCTTTTACATATTTTTATATCCCATACCATATATTTACTATAGGTTGGTGATATTATTTTTATTAAAATTCAAAATCTAAAAATACATTATGAGGTCATCGGTACAGGAAAGGATCTTATATTATTACATGGCTGGGGAGCATCTTTATTAACCTTTAGTAAGCTTGCAAAAACCTTAAGCAGCAATTTTAAAGTTTACAGTATTGATTTACCAGGATTTGGAGAATCAGAGGTTGGTGTGCCTCTCAGTGTAGAAGAGGTGGCAGAAATCATTCATGATTTTGTTATTGAATTAGGGCTTGAGGCTCCTATTTTGTGCGGACATTCTTATGGAGGAAGAGTAGCGATAGTTTATGCTTCAAAGTTTTCTGTAGAAAAGCTTGTGTTAATTTCTTCTGCAGGAATTAAGCAGAAACTGAAATTTTCGAAATGGTTTAAGGTAAGAGTATATAAGATTTTAAAGAAGTGTCATCTACCAGTTAAAATGGGATCATCAGATTATCAAAATGCAGATAATGTTAAAAGAATCATGCTGGTTAAGGCAGTGAATAAAGACTTAAAGAAAGAAATGAAGCTGATTGCAGCGCCAACATTATTGATTTATGGCACAAAAGACCAGGTCACTCCATTAAGTCTTGGGTATCAGATTAAAGAATGTATTCATAATGCCGAGCTTGTAGAATTAGAAGAATGCGGGCACTTTCCATACTTAGAAAGACCAAGCATTTTCGCAATTATCGTTATGAGCTTTTTAGTAGGTGAAGTCTATGATTGTTAGTATGTTTTTATATGCTGTAATTAAGCTTTATTTAATACTCAATATCTACCAACAGGCGCATTACCAGTTTAAGCTATATTTGAAGCATTTTCTTTACAATCTTATTTTTTATGATTTATTTCCTTGTATAGTTTTAGTTTTAGGAATGCTTCAAAATGAATTTATTATCGTTCTTATTTGTAGTATTTATATTTGTTTATTTAGTATATTTTATCTGATTGCGAGAGTCAAATTAAAATTTACAAAGCGAATGTGCAGAGTAATCTTAATGAGTCTCCTATATTTATGTATTGGCTTTATTCCTTATATAGGTATATACCTATTGCTGTTCATAGAATTTAGTATTCTGCCAGTTCTATTCTTAGAACGAGGGATTTCCCACTGGCTAAATCTTCCCTATATTCGAAAGGCAAAAGAGAAGCTTAAGGGATATAATGGCAATACCATTGCTATTACAGGATCCTTTGGAAAAACCTCTACTAAGGTATTATTAAATCAAGCACTAAGCTTGTTTTATTCTTCAGCAGCCACACCGAAAAGCTATAATACAGAGCTGGGGATTTCTAAATTTATAAATCAGATTCCAGATTTAAATGTTTATCAAAATATTATATTGGAATTTGGTGCTTCTCATAAAAAGGATATTTTAAAATTAAAGGAAATTGGAAAGCCTAAGGTATGCTTTATTACGGGAATAGGCTATATGCATGTAGAAACCTTTGGTAGTATAGAAGCAATTATCCAAGAAAAAATGAGTCTTATAGAGGACTCAAGAATAGCAGTCTTGAATTATGATTGTGAATATATCAGAACCTATCCTGTTCCAGGGAATGTACATGTCATAAGCTATGGATTAAGCAATGGTGAATATCAAGCTAAAAACATCAGCAATCAAGAATTTGATTTGTATAAGGAAGATGTGCTTTTAGCTCATTTCAAAACAAATTTAGTAGGCAGGCATCAGCTTTTAAATTTAACTGGGGTTTTAGCCTATTTATATGAGCTTGGCTGTGACTTGGAAGTATTAGAAAGGGCTGCACTATCCTT
>CAMWJY010000160.1 GCA_947174685.1 uncultured Mollicutes bacterium
TACTTAAATTAATACAGCCTTCCTCTGTAACTAAAATATCATCCTCAATACGAATACCTATCCCCTCTTCAGCAATATAAAGCCCTGGTTCATTGGAAATAATACTACCTGCTTGTAAAGGCGTATATTCACATAAATCATGACAATCTAATCCGATATGATGAGATACTCCATGATAATAGTACTTAGATACTTCACTATCTTCCTTAATCAAGCCAATCTTTTTTAGTTCTTTTGCATAGAATTTGATTAAGATTTGATTTAACTCTTTTGTAGTAATGCCAGGCTTAATATGCTTTAAAACATGTTCCTGTCCTGCAAGAACAATGTTATAAATTTGTTTTTGGCGTGGACTAAACTTACCGCTTACAGGGAAGGTTCTAGAGATATCAGAACAATACATATGATAAGAACAGCCTAAATCGAATAAAATCAAATCTCCATTCTTCGCTATATCCTCATTATCCATATAATGTAGACAGCATCCATTTTTGCCACTTGCCGCTATCGTAGGAAATGCATAGCCTGTTGCCCCATAGTATTTTATTGCTTGATCAAAATAGCTTTCTAACTGATACTCATAGGATTCCTTCATATGGTCTAAAATGTTTTCTATTCCCTTTTTTGTAATAGATATGGCCTTTTTCATTTCTTCTATTTCTTCAGGAAGCTTGATTGTTCTTGCTTTTTTAAATATGCTTTCTGCATTAAATATAACTAAATAAGAATACTTTTCCTTACATGCTTTAGCATATAGCATTTCAGTGCTATATGGATTTTTTTCATCCTTTAAATCTACATATAGCTTTGTTGCTTCTTGGAATAAAGAATCCAAAACAGAATCAAATTCTTCTAGATAATAAATCTCTGAAATTAAAGATTGTTCATATATATCTTCTTTTGATAAAGGAGCTCCAACCCATTTCGCTTTAAATTCATCATAGGGATGAATAAACATCATCTCTTAAATATCTTTACCATTCTTATATAACACAACACGATTTTCATATTCAAAATTACCTGATATGTAATAGTAATTCCGATCTACATCATATTTCACATCCTCTTTAGGATTAGAAAATAATACTAATACAGAATTATCCATCATTTGATCTAATATCATTTTTCTATGCTGTTGAAATACTTTATTATTCATAGTCTTCCTCCTATTTCACTCTTAATACCATACATTTTAAATATAACTGTTCTTTCCCAGATAGCAAAGCTGGATGATCTGGAGCTTGAATTTTAAAATCAATAAACTGAACCTCACGCTTTGCATCTATTGCTGCATCCTTTATCATTTCCATAAATAATTCTGGTGTCATATGCTGGCTACAGGAAAAGGTTAAAAGATAGCCTCCACTTTTGATAATCTTTAAGGCCTGTAAATTAATTTCCTTATATCCTCGATAAGCTTTTTTGATTGTTGTTTTATCCTTCGTAAAAGCTGGTGGATCTAAGATAATGACATCATATTTATCCTTTATTTCTTCTTTTCTCAAATAATCAAAAACATCTGTACAAATTACATTTAATTGCGTAAAATCATTTAGTTTTGCGTTAGACAAAATTTCTTCACATGCGAGCTTAGAGATGTCACAAGCGTCTACATGCCTTGCATTATACTTGCATGCATGTAACGCAAAGCCGCCTACGTTAGAAAAACAATCTAAAACAGTCTTGTCCTTTACATAATATTTAACCATATCTCGATTCAACTTTTGGTCTAAAAAATAACCTGTCTTCTGTCCATTTTCGACATCGACTATAAAACGGATATCATTTTCTATAACTTCAACTCGAGGGATAAAATTCCCATAAAGTATCCCTTTAGTCTCTTCCAGTCCCTCTTTTAACCGAACCGGTGTATCGCTTCTTTCATATATTCCTCTAGGACGTATTTCTTCCACTAAAATATCTATAATATCCTTTTTAATTTTATCCATTCCCAAACAAAGAAATTGTACAGATAAAATATCATTATATTGATCTACAATGAGTCCGGGAAGAAAATCTGCCTCAGCAAAAATTAATCTCTTAGCATTCCCAAAATTCAAATTCTTTCTATGCTCTAAAGCATAACGGATTTTTTTTCTAAAAAATTCTTTATCTATTTTGTCTTCTTTATTTAAAGATAGCATACGCACCATAAGCTTAGAACTAACATTTAAAAAACCATATCCTACAAACTCATTTTGAAAGGTATTGATTTGAACTACCTCTCCATTCTGAATTTCTCCTAAAAAAGAGTGTACCTCATTATTATATACCCAAGGAAATCCATTTAAAACATTGTTCTCTTCATCTGGATTCAGTTTTACAATAAGCATAAAGAACACTCTCCTTTCCAATCGTATAGAACAAATCACTACTATTATACAATTAAAAAGTGTTTTTGAAAAGCAAAAAAAAATAACATAGAAGTTAAAAAACCATGGAAGTAAAATACCTCCATGGTTCTATCAAAGAATCCATTTATTACAATAATTATACCTTATAGACACAATCACACATTTAAATCACACTTGTTTATATGTAAATATTATCGCCCAATTTTATTACTCATGATACTTCGAAAGTATAAATGCCTATAATTTTATTAATAATTATGCATAAATGAATTCATAAGATAGCTTAGAATTGCAGTTTGGATCAAAATAGGTTACTGAATCTATTTGCCCATCATCTATAACATAAAAGTATGCAGTTTTTGTTTGTGCAAAAATCCATACTCCACTCGTATAGGAATATCTATAATAGCCTAATAAAGCTACTGCGTGATCTCCTCCAAAGGTCTCACTTCCTGATACTCCCATAAATACTGCTTGTCCATTTTGAAGTCTCTCCATTACATCTGCAAAGTTGGTAGATGTCTTCCCATAGATTGTTCCTCCCACATACTGTGATGTACAGAAGGTAAATATACTTTTAGCCTGAGATGTTGAAAGCCCAGTCTCTGGAGTATAATTCTTGGCAGCTACTGCATAATATCTTGCATAATAGTAAAGCTCTGGCATATATTGAAGCCTACTTTCATAATTTGTAGTCCAATATGAATCAATACCTACTCCTCCAACTCCAGTCCCATATTGAGCATAGTTTGGATCTGTCTTTATTTCTTCTCGAATGTCTCTATAAACTGTTTTTAAAGGAAATTTATCAAAATATCCCATCTGCTTCCAGCTAGACATAACATTAAAACTAGCAGTTATAGCGCAATTGCCTTCAGATTGAACGTAGTGATAACTATTTCCACCATCATCAGATATATTTTTGACGAAATAGCTTGTACTCATCATAGTGGTTGAAATATATGGTCCTTCTATAAAAGCCTTTCTATGAATTTCTTCTTGATTATAGCTAGGATATCTATCTGATATATATGCATATAAATCATATATTGCAGCTTCACCTGAGCCCCTTTGTCCATTATATCCATATACTATCTCAGCTTCTCTAGTTTGTTTAACATACT
>CAMWJY010000161.1 GCA_947174685.1 uncultured Mollicutes bacterium
ATTTAGAAGCATTTTTAACAATATAAACCAAACAATATAATAGACAATAGCTCCCACTATAAGCATAGCAATTCTCATAGGAATTCTCCTTTCTTTATATTTTTAGGTTTGACAAATTTCAAAAAAACTATACACATATTATCAAACTTTGACAAATTAATTGCTAGGATATCTTCTTCCGTATATTTGCACAATAAAAGCATCAAAATCAGACTCAATGAGATTTGAATGAGTTATATAGCCATCCTTATAACCTAAAAAAATAATCTTCTTTGCATCATCATTGTATCCAACAAACCCATAAGATGTGGTGTCTATAAACTTAAGATAGATATAAAATTCTGTTCCATTATAGCTTCTAGTCCAATCTGATGCTTGATAAGTAGATTGAAGCTTTTCTTTTTAGACACTTCTGTTTCCATAGTACCACCTTCTTTAAAAAATTATATCATAAAGAAAAGAGGTTGTGAAATAGGAATTTCCAAACCTCTAATTTCTATTTTAGTAACGCTCTAAATATTTTTCAATTTCCCAATTAGAAACGTGTCTTCTATACTCATTCCATTCTAATTGTTTGGCCTCTAAAAGCTTTGTAGTAATATGCTCTCCCATTGCCTCTTGAATTAAGCTGTCCTTCTTAAATTCCTTCATTGCCTCTTCCAAATTTGCAGGCAAGGAATATACTCCCATACCTTCTCTTTCCTCTTCAGTACAAGCAAATAAATTCGCATAAATTGGTGCCTTATCCTCACAGTTTCCTTCTATTCCATCTAATCCTGCTGAAAGTATGGCAGCTATAGCTAAATATGGATTGGCTGCCACATCTACACTTCTTACCTCTGTTCTTGTCTTCATTCCTCTAGCCGCAGGGATTCTAATCATTGTAGAACGATTGGAATCAGACCAAGAGATGTAACATGGTGCCTCAAATCCAGGAACTATTCTTTTGTAAGAATTTACAATAGGATTGGTAATTAAACAAAAGCCCTTTGCGTGATGTAAGATACCTGAAATCCATTTCCTTGCAGTAACAGATAATCCATTGTCTGTTTTCTCATCATAAAAGGCGTTCTTTCCATCATTTGTTAATAAGGAGCAATTTACATGCATTCCACTTCCATTGATTCCTTCTATTGGCTTTGGCATAAAGGTTGCATGTAAGCCGTGGCGTCTTGCAATATTTTTAACTACTAGCTTAAATGTCTGAACATTATCACATGCTTCTACTGCAGAATCAAATTTGAAGTTGATTTCATGTTGACCTGTAGATACCTCATGATGGGCAGCTTCTATCGTAAATCCTATATTTTGTAAAGCTAATACAATATCTCTTCTACAATCCTCTGCTGAATCAATAGGAGATATATCAAAGTATCCTCCGTGATCATTAAACTCTAAGGTTGGATTTCCTTTGTCATCTAATTTAAACAAAAAGAATTCAGGTTCAACTCCTACATTAAATGAAGAAAATCCTTTTGCCTTCATCTTTTCTAGATTTCTTTTTAATACCCCTCTTGGATCTCCTTCGAATGGTTCATGCTTCCCGTCATGTCCAGGTCTATATACATCACAGATAAACCTAGCAACCTTTCCATAGGAATTATCCTCCCATTTCAATACCAAAAAGGTATCTAAATCTGGATGTAAAAACATATCCGCTTCATAAATTCTTACAAAGCCTTCTATGGAAGAACCATCAAACATTACAGAATTATCTAAAGCATCCTCTAATCTTGTAATAGGGATTTCTACATTCTTTAGCATTCCCATAATATCTGTAAACTGCATTCTTATATATCTAATATTTTCTTCTTTGCAAATTCTTCTAATTTCTTCTTTTGTATATTTCATACTAAGCCCTCTTTTTCATTTAAGAATATGTTGTTTCATATTCAAAATATACATCAATTTAAAAATCTTGCAGTTATACTCTTTTTTAAATATAGCCTTGTTATAATACCACTTAGAATTCCTGTGGCAATAGATAAAAGTCCAATCAAAGGTAAATAGTAAATAACTGCCTGTGTATCTAATATAATCATTGCAATAATAACCTGCCCTGTAGCATGACTCACTGCACCTAATACGGATACTCCTATAGGAGAAAATACCTTAATTCTAGAAAATAAGTACATAATCAAAAAGGATAACAATCCTCCACTTAAGGACATCATAAAGGTAGGAGATAAGAAATTTCCTCTTAATAATCCTACAAGTAAAATTCTTAATACATTAACGGATAAGGCTTCATAAGGTTTAAATTCATAAAGCATAATTAAAATGATAATATTCGCTAAACCCAATTTTACTCCAGGAATACCTATAGGTATAAAGGATTCCAATATATTAAGGACAATTGCCATAGCCAAAAGCATAGAGATTATGCAAAGTCGTTTTGTCTTACTCATATTCCAACATCGACCTCGCTTCCCTCTAATTTGATAAATACCCTTTGAGGTAGGCAGGTAATAGTTTGTCCTGCAGATTTAATTTTTCCTTGATGCATACAAACCTTATCCTTACAGCTAGATGCCTTCACATATACTGCTTCATTTTCTATTACAATAACTACATCATTGACAACAATCTCCTGATTTTGCTTTAAATCGACAACCTCTACTAATTCCTTATCATAATAAATATATACCGATAAATCCCCTTTTTTCTGCAAAGTAAAATACAAAATCAAACCTATGATTGCTATTAAAATTAAAGAGCCAATTAAAATAATATCATTCCTAATCTTTTTCATAAGCCTTTATACCTGCACTTTTATATAAGGTTTTATTTTCTTTAGAAACAATAAACTCTAAACCCTTTTCCTCTAGAAAAGACTTTAACTCCTCTAGCTCCATAGCAAACCCAGCTGTTGAATATGCATCTAACACCTTAGAATCAAATCCAATAATACTTAAAGTATCATATTCCATTGCTGGATATCCTGTCATTGGATTAAGCAAATGAGAATATATTTTTCCATCTATAGTGATTTGCTGTTCCTTTATAGAGGACGTAGAAATGGACCTTTCCTTTAAAGTGAATGTCTCAAAATAACCAGTACCTGTAGCCTTAGAAAGTCCAACAGTAAAATCTTTTCCATTTTTATTTCCTAAAACAATATTAGAGGATCCTGCATTCAGTAAATAAGAATGACAATCTATACTATCTAAATACTCCTGTGCACGACTTGTGGCATATCCTTTAGCAACTCCACCTAAATCTAGATTGCCATCCCCGATAAGCTTCGCATGGCTTCCATCAAGTTCCAGAGTTGTTTCGTTCATAATTAAAAGCTCTTCTTGGATAATTTTATCTTCAACAAGCTTTCCTTCTGCTAAGGATTCTTTCCATAAATGAGATAATCTTCCTATAAAAGGATTAAAATATCCTTCAGTCTCTTCCATCATTTCTATACTAAATTCAAGCATCTCTTTAAGCTCTTCATTAAGTTCTGCTTCTCTTTTTTTATTTAATTCAT
>CAMWJY010000162.1 GCA_947174685.1 uncultured Mollicutes bacterium
AGTTATAATAAAGGCTAGGTGATGAAAAGATGGATAAAATTAGAGAAATTCAAAAAAAATTAGTTCAAGCAGAGCTTGATGCTTACATCATATCAACCTCAGATGAACATAATAGTGAATACCTAAGTGATTACTATAAGGCAAGAGCCTATCTATCTGGTTTTACAGGCTCTGCAGGCACTCTTGTTATATTAAGAAAAAAATCCTTTCTGTGGACAGACGGAAGATATCACATCCAAGCAAGTAAACAACTAGAAGGTAAAAACATAAATCTTATGAGACAAGGACTGCCAGGAGTTCCAACAATAGAGGAATTTTTAGCTTCTAATTTAAACGAAGAGGGTATTGTTGCTTTTGATGGAAAAGTAACACCTACTTCTTTTGTATTAAAGCTATTAGAAAGAGTTCCAAATATTAAAATTAATCCAAATGTAGATTTCATTTCTGATATTTGGGAAGATCGTCCCCATTTACCATTTTCCTTTCTTTATAAGCTTGAAGAATTTTTTGCTGGTAAAGGCTTTAAGGATAAGCTACAAGGGGTAAAAGAAAAAATGATAGAGTATCAGGCAGATATTCATATAATATCAAGTCTCGAGGATCAAGCATGGCTTTATAATTTGCGAGCAAACGATATTCCTCATACACCTGTATTTTTAGCCTTTACAATAATTGATCAAGAGAATTGTCATCTTTTCATTGAGACTAAAAAGATAGATAAAATTATAGAAAAATATCTAAAGGAGAATGGAGTAATGACTCATGAATATAATGATTTCTACTCCTATCTTACTACTTTAGAAAACAAATCCATTCTATTAGACTTTAATAAAGCAAACTATACTTTATATTCCTTATTAAATTCTAAAAATACACTGATCAACAAACCTGATCCAACACTTTTAATGAAGGCAATTAAAAATGAAGTTGAAATAGAAAATACAATTCATGCTCATATTAAAGATGGTGTAGCCTTTACAAAGCTAATGTATTACGTAAAGACAAACATACAGGAGGAAGCCTCTATAAGTGAGCTTTCTGTTCAAAATCGTTTACAAAAGCTAAGACAAGCACAGGAAAGCTTTGTAGATATATCCTTTAATACCATTTGTGCCTACAAAGATCATGGAGCAATGATGCATTACTCTGCGACAACAGAATCTAACTATACATTAGAACCAAATGATTTTCTTTTAATTGATTCTGGAGGACACTACCTTGATGGAACAACAGATATCACAAGAACTCTGGCTTTAGGCGAGCTTACTGATATGCAAAGGCTACATTTTGCTACAGTTTTAAAATCTGTTATTGCATTATCTGAAGCAGTATTTCTAAAAGGTGTAAAGGGTATAAATTTAGATATCTTAGCTCGTGGACCAATTTGGAAGCAATTAATAGATTACAAGTGTGGCACAGGTCATGGTGTGGGTTTTCTTCTATCTGTACATGAAGCTCCTAATGGTTTTAGATGGCAGATTGTTCCTGAGCGAAATGATTCAGCTGAATTTGTCCCAGGTATGATTACAACAAATGAGCCAGGAATCTATTTAGAAAATAAATATGGAATACGCATTGAAAATGAAATGGTTTGTGTGTCAAAGGGAAAAAGTGAATTTGGCGAATTCTTAGGTTTTGAAACCATTACCTACGCTCCTATAGATCTAGATGCAATTGATGTAAATCTATTAAATGAAGAGGAAAGAAATTGGTTAAATCAATACCACAAGAAAGTATATAAATTAATTAGTCCTTATCTAGAAGAAGAAGAAAAGGAATGGTTAAAGAAATATACAAAAGAAATTTAAAAAATTTAGACAGATTAGAGCAATTTAATCTGTCTTTTTTTTTACAAAAAGTAATATAATTTTTTGTGGGGTTTTAAAGAAGCTTTACCAAATTGTGGGGTAAAGGAAAGATTTTAAAGCCTCACTTTTTTATATGTGAAAAAAGATAGCCCTTTGATAAAATATAAGTGACGAACTAAATTTTTAAGAAAGGAGCTATCTATGATTAATGATATCATAAAAATATTAAATTTAAAAGGCTATGATATAGATATTCTTAAATCTTATTTAGAAGATAGTTTAAGTAATAAAATCAAACTTCATATTTACTTAAATAAAAGAGATTTAAAATGTCCATATTGTGGTGCTAAAAGCAAACTAAAAGAATATAGAATAAAAGAAATAAAACACTCTGTCTTTATCGATGTAGAATGCAGTATTATCTTTCATAATAGACGTATGGTTTGTATAGAATGTGACAAAACATTTATGGAGAATAATCCCTTTTGTTTTGATGGACATAAAGCTGATATAGAAACTGAAATATCTATCTTAAATCAATTAAAAGATTATAAAATGACCTTTAAGAAACTATCTGATTTATATCATCTATCTATTACTACAATTATACGTATCTTTGATAGACGAATTCAATTAACTAGACACTCCTTTGGAGAGTGGATTTCTATGGATGAATTTTACTCTAGAAAAATATCTTCTTCTGGATATTGTCTAACATTTTATGATCCCATTCATAAAACCATCTTAGATGTTATATCTTCTAGACATAAAAGAATTCTTTCTGATTATCTATCTAGAATCTCGTTATCAGAACGTAAAAGAGTTCGCTATGTCAGTATAGATATGTGGGAAACCTATAAAGATGTGGCAATAAGGGCATTCCCAAACTGTATTATAGCTGTAGATTCCTTCCATGTAATTAAACATCTTAATAAAGCCTTAGACAAGGTTAGAATTAAAATTATGAATAAATATAAGCATAATCAAGGGGATAATATAGGCTACTATAGACTCTTAAAAAAGTTTCACTACTTCTTTACAACAGATATGAGCAACATAAAGTTCAAACCTAAAAAGGGGTCTAAATATGAATATTTATATGATAAATATGGAATGTTAAACAAGCTTCTATCAATTGATAAAGAATTGAAAAAAGCTTATGAATTAAAGGAGCTTTATAGAGAATTCAATTTGTGTTCTACTTATGAAGAATCTCAAGAGCTTCTAACTAACATTATAGACATATTTAAGACAAGTAAAATTGAGGAATATTATTCATTTATATCAACATTAGAAAACTGGTTTCCAGAAATATGTAATTCATTTAAAATTGTTTATAATAAACGTCTATCTAATGGACCTATCGAATCCTTAAATTCGAGAGTGAAAATTCTACTTAAAAATGCATGTGGTTATTCTAATTTTGATAGGTTTAAAAACAGACTTATGTATTCCCTTAACAAGAACGAACCTATCATTGGATATAACAACAAAAATAGTTATAACAGGATTGGAAAGTCTAGAGGTTCTTATAAAAAAACAAAGTGACAATCATTTTAGTTCGTCAAAAAAGCCGGTTCATTTCGAACCGACTTTTCATCTTCATTTGTGAATTACCCCACAATTTGGTAAATAGGATACCCCCTAATTTGGTAAATACCCTATTC
>CAMWJY010000163.1 GCA_947174685.1 uncultured Mollicutes bacterium
ATCTACAACAGAATTTGAATCAGATAATCCAAAATAAACTTTATTGTTATATTCCATATAAACAACTGCGGATAAAGTATCCGTATAATGCCCTTCCATATTTGTTATAACCCACGCAAATTGGAAGTATTCACCATTTGGATCTTCCTCCCCTTGTGCATTAACGCGAACTGGTGTCAGTTCTAAGTAGTGTCCTTCTGATGCAAAATCACTAATATGAGAATATGACTTTTCTCCACTAGATAGACTATTCTCTTGATCACTACTTAAAATTACTATACCATATTTTGCTTCAGAACAATAAGCATCTTCTAACATTTTTACGCCAAATCTTAAATCTACTTCTGTAGCCTCTAAGGTTGTCTTATCATATTCTAATCTTAAACTAGAACGGGTTTGAGTTAAAACAAATGTATCTGTAACTAAATCTACTTCTGTATAATAAATATCTATTTTTTGAATGTAAACTGCCTTATCACTATTATTACTAATTGAAAAGACAACAGCACCATTTGCTTGATTAAATTCAAATTCATAAGCCGTGTTATCCGATGTCAATGAATAGGATTTACTTGCTGTATGCTTTCCTACACTGCACGATAAATTTGCATTAACATTACTAGCACCTGAAGTATAAAGGATTACCTTAGTAACCTTTGTAAGCTTCGATGATGATAGCTTAATTGAACTAAACGGCTTTGCTGCAGATCCTAATTGAATTCCTTTTGCAGCTTGATAAAAGCCGATAAAGCCATCTCCATTTTTCGGTGTTGCTTCTAATGTCCACTCTAAGCCATTAAAGCTTTGAGTTTCAGTTGCACTAGAAAATACTTTACTCTCAAATGAATAAGTATAGGTTGGTCCTTGTAATGCTTTTAAAGTAGCTAAAGCATCCTTTAAAACACTATAATTATCTACTTCTTTTTTTTCTAAAGCATTCAAACCATCATATAATGCTTTTGCAGCAAGCACAGCATCCTCATCTTCTAAAGTAATGACTTCAGGTAAACTATTGATAGTTTGCTTAACTGCGGCTACCTTTTCTTCATCTACAGTTAGATCACCTTGATCACTTGGATATGCTAATGCAACATACTCTGGATGATCAATATAGGGATTTCTGTTTTTTTGATACTTATATACTACATTATTTCTGTAGATTTCACTTTCACTCACTGGATCAGCATAATGCCATTCAATTAAAGTTTGTAGGTTTCCGAAACGTCCATTATAATCTTCAGCTGAGGTTGTAGCATCATCTACTAAAGCTAGGTTTAACTGTGCACCAAAGCCATAGCGTGTAGCCATATAAAACATGATACGTGCTACATCACCCTTAACCTCATCTCTAGGTTCAAATGTTGTCTCATTTGTTTTACTTCCACCAACAAATGAATTCGTAGGATTGGTAACAATACCATGGTCTTTATTGGAACGACTTCGATTTATAGAAGCTAATGCAGGTCTTAAATTATGGGCATCACTATATGCTTCCTTCATATCTCCAGACTCCTTTGGGAATCCATGTGATTTTGCCCAAACATGCTCTTTATCCCATTCATATTCACCACCTGTTTGACTAGATGGCATAGATAATCCAGAATAGATACAAATAACATTTCCATTTCCACTAGGATCTGCATCACTTTCTCTTAATATAGCAGCAACATCAGAACTTCCTCCGCTATAAGCATGACGTTCATATCCTTCAGAAATAACAGCACTTAAATTTCTTCTAAAGTCTTCTCCACTTAAACTTGTATCAACATTTTGATAGTAGGTTGCAAGTAAAGCAGGATCATTTGTTGCTTTTGAGCTATCATATGCAGCATTACTTGGAATAACTTTTAAAGATAAAATTGTTATTAATGTAATAAATGTAAGACTAAGTCCTAAAAGTTTTTTCAAAAGAATCACCTCATTCTTTTAATAAGCAAAAGTAGGCACTACATTTGTAGTGCCATTTTTTTATTATTTTCCCCAAGGATAATCTAGATGCTCATCACCTAATAAGTCTCCTAAATCCGAACCGGAAACTGCAACGATATCTTCAATCTCAATCACTTCTTCTTCAATAATTGGTTTTTCATATTTTCTCATTTTTATATCCTCCTTATGCCTATGCATTAGCTAATATATTTAAAATTTCAATTGTGTTTTCAGAGAAATTAGAAGTATCTCCTTCTAAATAAGCAGCAGCAACACTCTTAACAGATGCTTCCTTAACTTGTGCAGTATATACATTACCATTTACTACCAAATACATAGTTGCAAATAATACAGCATCAAATTCTGCCTGTGGAACATTATCTAATACTAAAGCAAATTGCCAATATTCACCATTTGCATCTTCTTCACCTTGTGCATTCACTCTAACAGCATGACATTCAGCACCTTGACCAGCATTTATTAATGCTTCTAAAGCATCTTCATTTAAATTCTTCAACTCATCCGCATTTTTTGAAACGATTACACCATATTTTGTAGCTGTAGAATCCTTATAAGCAGCTGCAGAAATCATATTTCCAAAACGAATAGAAATAGAATCACCATCTAATTTTAAGCTTGCTTTTGTTTCTTCTGCTTGGAATGCAGTAGCATATGCAGGCTTTGTAACAGTTACCTTTGGTTGATTATATTCTTTTACAGAGTTAAAGATTTTAATTTTACCTACTACAGTAACTTGATCACCAACAGCTAAAGAAGATAAATTAGTTGGATCATATGCAACAAATGTTTCTGTAGTACTACTATCAGTAAGAACAACATTTTTATTATTGATTTCTTTGATAGTAGCTTTTGTTGAGAAACTATAAGTTGTTGCAGTAGCACCAGCAATATCAGCAACCTCAATTGCTTGAGCAATTGTTAAATTACTTGGAGCAGAATACACTGCTGTAAAAGTCTTATTTCCAGATACTGGAACACTTGCACCTGGCTTAAATGATGTTGTACCATCATTCCAAGCAGATAAAACTGTATGCTTATAAGGTCTTGATGCCATATCAGTGGCCTTAGGTAATACAACTGTTGTAGTTGTTCCTAATTCAGCTATAATATCAGCACCCTTACCTTCTGCAAAAGTTCCTAGTCCTTCATTAAATGAAATAGTATAAGTTGTCTTCTCCACAAATTCATAAGCAAAATCAATAGAGGAAACCTTACCTATAGCTGAACCAACTTGAATACGGAAAAATGCATCCTCTGGATTTGTAACAACTAATTTATTATTAGTTTTAGTAAGTGTAACCGCATTTTCACCAGCAGCATTCAATTCAGAAGTTGAAGTTGAAACTGAGAATTCACCTTCAGAAATATCCATTGTAATTGATTTCAAATGACCAGAAATTGCTATAGAATTTTTGAAATAACCAGCACTCTTTTGGAATTGGATGAATCCACCTTGATTAGATACTTGATAAGAATCAAATTCTAATCCATCAAGGTTGTGTGAACCATTATAA
>CAMWJY010000164.1 GCA_947174685.1 uncultured Mollicutes bacterium
CTAAACTATAGCTAATTAAAAAAATTCCAGTTGACTGGAAAATTAGATGAGTCTTATATATGTTTTATTTGAGTACTAGACTCCGGAGGTTCAAAAAATGAGAAGATTAAGAATAGATTCAGACCAATATAACGATGATAGTAGTACAGAAGATTCTGCGATTGCTGTAGCAAGAACCAAGCTATTTAAAGTTAAGCATGCCAACAATGATACTTTATATAATAATCCAAGTGATCCTACACGCAATGTGGGAGGTCATTATGCTCTTATTGTTGGTATAAATCCTCATACAGATGAGGTTGCTGTTGCTTTAATTACTAGTTTAGAAGATAGTCATGGAAACCCAATAAAGGAAGAACAGGTAAGAAATGGGTTGATTCTGTCATTTAATAATTCCAGCGGGCTAAATAGAAAGAGTGGATTAAAACAAGATGTATTGGTAGAAAATCCTTATACGAGTGAAAAAATAAATTATTCATCCTTGCAAAATCCTTCAAAAGAAATTGAAATAGGAGTGTCTGAAGAAGAGGTTGCTGAATTCTTATTTAACAATGAACAGCATATGTATAAATCACATAGAAATAGAGTTAGAACACAAAATTATATTAAAATAAATTAAAAAATGAGTACCTATAATGGGTACTCATGATTTGCCTAAGATCCTGTCTTAGAGCTCCGATACAATAACAAAATACCATTTTTCAAGTATTTTGTCAATAGTATTATATGGATTTTTTATAATAGTATACCAGCTTTGTTAAAATTTGATTAAAATTGGTAGAGGATGAATTTTCGATTTCAAAGTAAATTTAGTAGGAAAGCATAAAATATCATTAATAAGTATGCATTAATACCGAACAATATAATTTATACATTCAATTTTTATAACTTTTTGCCAAAAAAATTAAATTTTACTTGATTTCTTTTTAGTTTTGACTATAATATAAAAGTGCAAGTGAATAATGGAGGTTTAGCTCAGTTGGGAGAGCATCTGCCTTACAAGCAGAGGGTCGGCGGTTCGAGCCCGTCAACCTCCACCATTTAGAGAATGCCGAAATAGCGCAATTGGTAGAGCAACTGACTTGTAATCAGTAGGTTGAGGGTTCGATTCCTTTTTTCGGCACCATTCGATAAATTAACTATTACCACAAGTAATAGTTTTTTTTATTTCTTTGCTTAGATAGATGATTTTTTTTCCAAAATATGGTATCATATAGATGAGGTGAACACAATGCGTAAAACAAAGATTATATGTACACTAGGTCCAGCATGCGATTCAGAAGACATTTTAAAGGAAATGATTCAAAATGGCTTAGACTGTGCAAGATTTAATTTTTCTCATGGAACCCATGAGGAACAAAAGGTTCGTATGGATAGAGTAAAAAAGGTTCGTCAGGAATTAGGTATTCCTCTACCTATTTTACTAGATACTAAAGGACCAGAGATTAGAGTTCGTTTATTTAAAGACAAGAAGGTTGAATTAAAGAAAGGACAAGAATTTACTTTCTGTTCTGACTACGATTTAATTGGAGATGAAACAAAGGTAGGATTAACTTATCCTGATTTAGCAGTTTACGTAAATCAGCCTGGAATTAAAATTCTAGCAGATGATGGAAAGGTTTCCTTTGAAGTATTGCGAGTTGAAGGAAAGAATGTAGTATGTAAGGTATTAAATGATGCTGCCTTATCTGATCGTAAATCCATCAATATTCCTAATGTTATTGTAGATATGCCTTATATTTCAGAAGTAGATCGTTCTGATATTATCTTTGGTATAAAAGAATGTGTAGATTATATTGCTGCATCCTTTGTTAGAAGAAAAGAAGATGTATTAGAATTAAGAAAGCTTTTAGATGAATATGACACTTCTGGTAAAATTAGAATTATTTCTAAGATTGAAAATACTGAAGGTATTGCAAAAATGGATGAAATCATTGAGGTTTCTGATGGCGTTATGGTTGCCCGCGGAGATATGGGTGTAGAAGTACCATTCAAAATGCTTCCATCTATTCAAAAGGAAATGATTGATAAGTGCTATAAAGCAGGTAAGCTTGTTGTTACTGCAACACAAATGCTTGATTCTATGCAATCAAATCCAAGACCTACTCGTGCAGAGGTAAGTGATGTTGCCAATGCGATTTATGATAAGACTACTGCAATTATGTTATCAGGAGAATCAGCTGCTGGTAAGTATCCAATTGAATCTGTAACAACAATGAAGGAGATTGCATCTTTCACAGAAAGTAAGATGGATTTTAAAAAGATTTTTGTTGAAAATCAATTAAACTTAGGAGAAGATTTCTTATCTGCTATTTGTAATGCTGCAGTAAATGCTGCATATCAAGTTGATGCAAAAGCAATCATCTGTGTTACAGCAAATGGTCTAACTGCATTTAAGGTATCTGCTTATCGTCCTGCATGTCCTATTATTGCTGTTACAGTGAACGAAAAAGCATGCCGTCAATTAAACCTTGCTTGGAATGTATATCCTGTATATGCTGAAAAGAAGGAATCTATTGATGAATTATTTGCATATGCTATAGAAAAAGCATTAGAAACTGATGTTGTACATAAAGGGGATAAGGTAATTATCACAGGTGCTTCAGCAGTAGGAAATGCTATAACTGACACAATTAAATTACATATATTATAAAAACCCATAACAAAAAAATCTCCCTTCATATATTATTACTGTAGCAACTGCTACGAAGGGAGATTTAATTTATGTGTGGACATGAGCACGATCATGATTGTAGAGGAGAAGGAAGACAGGAAATCTTAGTAGGTAACACTACTTTTAAGTATGAATTGAATCAAATCAATGAAAATACTTACGATTTAGTTGCAACACCTTGTAATGTTCCTACTTCTGTATACTGTATAGCAAGAATCTCTGTTAGAGAAAACTGCTGTAATAATATGGAATACTATCAAGCATTTATCAATACAGATCCTGTAGAGATTATTCAAGATTGTAACTTATGCGATATTATCGCTCGTTCAATAGCTGCTTACTTTGACAATACACCTACAGTTAATACTGGCAATACCTGCCCTAACCGTAGAAATTCCTTTGGATTCTTCTAAAACAATCTAATGTATGCTAGAGGGGTATTTCCCCTCTGGCCTACTATAAAATCTACCTTATGAGACTGGATTTATCAGTCTTTATTTTTTATTTAAAAAAGTTTAAAAAATACTTGCATTCCTATATGCATTGTGTTAAAATATACAAGCGTGAAAAAAGATTTTCACTTTATCTTATATATCGGAAAGTAGCTTAGCTTGGTAGAGCGCCTGGTTTGGGACCAGGAGGTCGCAGGTTCAAATCCTGTCTTTCCGACCAGTTATAGAAGCAAGCGTAGTTTAATGGTAGAACCTTAGCCTTCCAAGCTAATGACGAGGGTTCGATTCCCTTCGCTTGCTCCATTTTTTTATATAAATATCTTGATATTTCAAG
>CAMWJY010000165.1 GCA_947174685.1 uncultured Mollicutes bacterium
CTTTAATGCTCTATTAAAAACAGATTCAGGAAAAGGTTTTAGTAGCCTTAAAGATGGGTTAGCTTGAAGGCTATTATGATAGAAAGATTGATAAGATGAGTGGTGGGCAACAACAGCGTGTTGCCATCGCAAGAGCGATTGTCAATCGTCCTAGAATTCTGTTATTAGATGAATCTTTATCTGCCCTTGATTTAAAGCTTCGTCAGGAGATGCAATATGAGCTAAAGGAGCTTCAAAGAAAGGTAGGTATTACCTTCATCTTTGTTACCCATGATCAGGAAGAAGCATTAACTATGTCTGATACCATTGTGGTTATGGACAAGGGTGTTATCCAGCAGATTGGAACCCCTATGGATATTTATAATGAGCCAAAGAATCGTTTTGTTGCTAATTTCATTGGCGAATCTAATATTATTCGTGGAACCTATTTAGGAAATAAAAAGGTTGAGTTTATGGGACAAACCTTTGATTGTGTAGATGAAAACTTTGAGGTGGGAGAGGTATGTGATGTTGTTATCCGACCTGAAGACTTTGACCGCTTAGATCCAAGTAAGGCTAAGCTTGTGGGTACAGTAACCGATATTGTATTTAAGGGAGTACATTTTGAAATCTGTGCTGATGTATGTGGTATGGAGTTTGTTATTCACGATTATGAAATTGCCAAAGTAGGAGATAAGATTGGACTTTCTGTTGACCCATACGAAATCCATCTTATGAAGGTAAATGAATAGCTTCAAGAAGTATTCTATACCCTATTTTGTATGGATGATAATCTTTACAGGAATTCCCTTACTCCTGATGATTATCTTTGCTTTTTCAACGATAGAGACATTTTCTGTATATAGCTTTGAGCTTGCAGAATACAAGTTTACCTTTCAAAATTTTTCTAAGCTGGCTGATATAGCCTTCCTAAAGACCTTTGGAAGAAGTATTTTATATGCTTTTATTGCAACCATATTATGCATTCTCATTGGGTATCCAATTGCGTATTTTATCTCGCATTCGAACTTTAAGCATAAATATTTAATTCTCTTAATTTTTATTATGCCGATGTGGACAAATATGCTTTTAAGAATTCAGACGATTAATAATTTACTCTCTGAAAATAGTTTCTTATCGAATGTATTTCATATCTCGATTAATTTAACTAATTTCAAGGCTTTAAAGATTATTTTGGTAATGACAATTGTTTATTTACCATTTATGATTTTACCTATCTATACCGTATTAGAAAAGATTGATAAGTCTTATGTAGAAGCATCCAATGACCTAGGAGCAAATCCTAGAAAAAGCTTCTTTAAAATCACATTACCTTTAAGCTTAAAAGGAGTAGTATCTGGAATAATGATGGTATTTTTGCCGGCTGCAATGGGCTTTACCATTCCTCAGATTGTTACCAATGGAGATCCAAACTATAGAATGGTAGGTCAGCTGATTGAACGACAGTTTAAATCCTCTCATACCTTCTTTAATATTGGTAGTCTTTGGAGCTTAATCATTATTATCTTTGTCTTGGGGTCCTTATATGTTATTTCAAAAATTGATGAGGAAGGAGAGACTTTACTATGATGGAAGAAAAGTTAAGGGTAGAACTCCCTAAATCACAAATTATTAAATCATATATAAGAAAAATTGCAATTATCTTATTCTTCATTTGTATATTAACGATTACCTATGTTCCTATTTTAGTTATCGCCTTGACTTCATTTTCAACTCATACGAGTGGATATCAAATGCCAGGTGTTACCTTAAGATGGTATGGTATGCTTGTAACAAATAAGAACCTATTTAAGGCAATCCTATTTACACTTGAGATTACCGTGTTATCTACGATTATTTCTACAATCTTTGGTACCTTTTCTGCGATTGGTATTAATGCCTTAAATAAGAAAAGAAGAAAGAAAATGATCATGCTAAACAATGTTCCTATCTTAAATGCAGATATTGTTACAGCAGCATTCCTTTTAATCATTTTCCAAGGCATTTCTATTTTACTACATACAAATATTATTTCTGAATATGGTAAGCTAACAACGTTGATTGCTCATGTGTTGTTCTCAACTCCATATGTAGTTTTATCGGTTTTGCCAAAGCTATCTGAGGATAATGACCTATATGATGCAGCCCTAGATTTAGGCTGTAGTCCTAGGGAGGCATTAGATAAGGTTGTCATACCAAATGTGAAAACAGGTATATTTTCAGGAGCCTTACTTGCCTTTACGATGAGTATTGATGATTTTATCATCACCTACTTTGTAAGTGGAAGTAATCAAAACTTCTCAACATGGTTATATGGTAATTTGAAGCAACAAAGAAATGGTCAGTGGAATCAGGCTTGTGCCTATAATACCATCCTTATGGTAGTTACCTTTGTTGGTATATTTGCTTATCAGATTATTAAGAATCGTAAAAAGGAGGACAAGAAATGAAAAAATTGCTTGGACTTCTAGCCCTTGTTGTTATCGTTATTGTGTTTGTTTTTACAGGTAGTGGTAAGGGTGCAGATTTAATTATATTAAACTGGGGAGATTATATGTCTTCTGATATCATAGAAGCATTTGAAGAAGAATATGGAGTTACCGTAAAGGAAGTTACTGTAGATTCAAACGAACAGATGTATCAAAACATCATCAATCAAAGTGCTCAATATGATTTAGTAGTACCTTCTGATTATATGCTGGATCAAATGAAGGAGGATGGATTAATTCTAGAGCTTGATTATTCAAAGCTAGAGAATTATAAAGAGGGCCTATTTGTTCCTGAATTAGATGAACTTTTACATTCTTCAGATTGTAAAAATTATGAGGGTTACTATATTCCTTACTTTTGGGGTTCTTTAGGTATTATGTATTCTAAAAGAAAGGCTGGTGTAGAAGATGCAGTGCTAGAGCATGGCTTTAAGGTTTTATTTGAACAAAACCTTCTACCAGCTGGTTCTACAGTAGGTATGTATAATGTTTCTAGAGATGCTTTAGCAGCCGCTGAGCTCTATTTAGGGTATTCCTTAAATACTACAGATATGAAGCAGATTGATGAATGCTTTGATTTGCTTGCCAAAACTCATTTTGATCACTATGGAACAGATGAGCTAAAGCGTGATGTTTCTCAAGGAAATTTGGATGTAGCCTTAGTTTACTCAGGAGATTTCTTTGATGCCTATTATTCAGATTCTGAATCTGAACAGTATCAGAATTTAGAAAATTATAGTATCTATGCTCCTAAGGAACATAATAATGTGTTCTTTGATGGTCTAGCAATTCCTGTGACCTCTACAAATCCAGACCTTGCCTATAAGATGATAGATTTTATGTTAGACTATGAGAATTCCTTAGAAAACACGAGCTTTGTTGGCTATTGTCCTACATTAAAAGAAGTATTTGATTTTGTTATGGAGGATGAGGACTGGGAGGATGTAGTTGCGATTGATGC
>CAMWJY010000166.1 GCA_947174685.1 uncultured Mollicutes bacterium
TTCTTGTGTTGCTGTAAAGGATTCTTTTGATTCAATCACATAATTGGATTTCTTCTTTTTTTCCTCTAGAGACATTTGGGAAAGAATTTTTGTTAAAGCATATTCCTTTGTTATGCCATCTCTATGGATAAGTCTCTTTATTTGAGTTTCCTTATCTACATAGACACATACTATTGTATCACATAAATACGAAAGTTTAGCTTCAAAAAGTAATGGAATATCTAAAAAAATGAGTTTTTCCTCTGTTTTTTGGATTAAATTCTTCATTTCTTCGACAATAATAGGGTGTGTGATAGCATTTAGCTTGTCTCTAGCAGCTTGATTTGAAAAAATATACTTGCCTAGCTTAGCCCTATCTAATTCCAAATTTGGGAGTAAATAGTTAGGCCCAAAGCCCTCTATAATAGCATTATAGATAGGCATACCCTTTCGACTCAAATCTCTAGAAATTTGATCTGAATCAATTACTTTATATCCTAAGGATATTAAATATTGACATACTATACTTTTACCACTGGCAATGCCACCAGTAATACCTACTATCTTTTTCATCTGTATCACCTTTGACAAACCCTACAATAGTAGCTAGTTCTACCACCAATTTTTATAATACTTAACCCTTTATTACAATTAGGACATTCTTTTTTGGTATGTACCTTTAAATAGTTTTGATAGTTTCCTGTAACTCCTAAGGAAGAGGTATAGGATCTAATTGTTGTTCCCTTTTGAAGTATAGCCTCATTTAAAATCTCCTGACTAGATAAAAGAATAGCTTCTAGCTCCTTTTTCTTAATAGTAGAGGATTTACGTAAAGGAGATATTTGAGCATTATATAATACCTCATCCACATAAATATTTCCCAAGCCTGAAATAAAGGTTTGATCTAATAAAAGAGATTTTATAGGAATACTCTTCTTCTTAAGCTTTGAATATAATTCCTCAAGATGGTATTCCTTTGAATTTGCCTCTATACCTAGTTCTGATAAGGGAGGTGTAGTATATACCTCTCCTAATATTTTAAATTCCATACGTCCAAATTTTCTAACATCCTGATAAATTAATTTATATCCATTACTCAAATGAAAAACAACATGCTGATGCTTAGCTATAGGATAGGAGCTATCTACATAAAAGTATTTCCCTTCCATACGTAAATGAGAAAGAAAGGCTCCCTCTGATAGCATAAAAATCAAATACTTTGCATACCTTTTGATTCCTATAATCTTTTGATTTATAACCTTTTCTTTAAAAAACGTTATATTTTCTATGATAGGCTCATAGGTGCAATCTATCCCTTTAATGGTTAAACCTGCAAGTTCTTTTTCTAAAGTGGCTCTTACCACTTCAACCTCTGGAAGCTCAGGCATTTTTAATACCTATTATGATGAACTAAATCATCCTGGAATTTCTTCTTATCATAAAAGACAGATTGTTCTTTAGGATAGCCTATTGTAATTAATGCAAAGGTAAATGCTCCACCAGCTACACCTAAGATTTCATTACAAGCTTTAACACGATCCTCTAAAGGATGAATTCCGATATAACAGCTGCCTAAGCCAAGATAAGTTGCCTCAATCAAAATATTTTCAACAGCACAGGACAAATCTTGATCCTGCATCTGAGGAGTAGTGATTTCTTCTTTATTTTTACCAATGACTGCAATTACAGTATTGCAGTTTTTTAAAACTCTAGCTCCCTGTGAAACATTGGAAAGCTTTTCAATTTGATTAGCATCATCAATTATGATATATTCTCTACTCCTTTGATTTCTAGCAGTAGGAGCAGCCTCTGCTGCATTACATAATTTTAAAAGCGTCTCATACTCCACTTTTTTAGATGTATCATATTCTCTTACACTTCTACGATTTAATATTGCATCCATTATTTCACCTCATACCAATTTTTACCAAAGGAATCTCCAACTACTAGGGGTACATCTAAGTCCATAGCAGTTTGCATATTCCTACGTACAAGCTCAAGCATAATATCCTCTTCGCCATTTGCCACTTCAAAAACAAGCTCATCATGAACCTGAATTAACATCTTACTTTTGAGCTTACGAGCTTCCATTTCCTGATCTACTTTTATCATCGCAAGCTTAATAATATCAGCTGCAGTCCCCTGAATAGGAGCATTCATGGCCATACGCTTACCAAATTCTCTTTGCATATAAATTTTAGAGTTGATTTCAGGAATCTTACGAATACGATTCTTTAGCGTTTGAACATAACCATTTGCTTGACAGAACTCTATTGTTTCATCCATAAATGTCTTTATCTCTGGATATACCTCAAAATAGCGTTTGATAAAGTTTGAAGCCTCCACATTGGTAATTCCTAAATCTGTTGCTAGTCCATAAGCTGAAATTCCATAGATAATACCGAAGTTGACTGCCTTAGCACGTCTTCTGTCCTCTTTTGAGATTTCTTTTTTATCGAAAACCTCTGAAGCAGTCTTGGTATGAATATCCTCATTGGAAATGAATGCCTCTTTAAGCTTTTCAACCTTAGCCATATGGGCCAAAACTCTAAGCTCAATTTGAGAATAATCTGCAGAATATAAAATATTACTAGGCTCTGACGGAATAAACATCTTACGGATAAGATGTCCCTCCTCCGTACGAATTGGAATATTTTGAAGGTTAGGATCCACACTTGATAATCTTCCTGTGGTAGTTAAAGCCTGCTGGAAAATGGTGTGAACCTTTTGGTCAGGAAAAATTTGTTCCTTTAAACCTATAATATAGGTTGAATAAAGCTTTGTCTTAGCTCGATAATCAATAATACAATCTATAATCGGATGATAGCCTCTTACATGCTGCAAAACTTCTATATCTGTAGAATAGCTTGTTGCCTTCTTCTTTGGATAAGGAATTCCTAGCTTATCAAATAGGATGGTTCCTAATTGTTTCGGAGAGGCAATATTAAATTCTTCCCCACTATACTCAAAAATCTTACTTGTAAGCTCATCTATATCCGCCTCTAAAAAGCTTTGTTGACGTTCAAGTTCTTTTAAATCTACACGTATACCTTCAAATTCCATTTTACCTAAAACACGAGAAAGTGGAATTTCAATATCTGTCATTAAGGATAACTGCTTTGTTTCCTTTAATTTTGCTAAGCAATCATTTTTTAAAAAATAAACACAGTTTACCTTTTTGGCAATATGCTGGAACAATAGCTCTTCATCTGCTGGAATTGCTTTTTTCGCACCCTTGCCATATACCTGTTCATCATATAAAACATCTGCATAATCAAAGTAATCACTTACCACCTTGAATTCTTCTTTTCCTAAGGATGGGTTTAAAACATAGCTAGCAAGTAATAAATCAAAATCAATGCCCTTTAAATCAAATCCTAAACGCTTTAGTAACACATAGGCTCTTTTATAATCATATATAGATTTATGGTTTTCTTC
>CAMWJY010000167.1 GCA_947174685.1 uncultured Mollicutes bacterium
ATGCAGGTAAGCTATGAGGATTTATATGCACTGACAAGTCAATATATTCATAAAGAAGAATCGCAAAGCTTGATGAAAAGGGCATATGATTTAGCAAGTAATCTTCATGAGGGACAATTTCGTCAATCTGGAGAAGCCTACATCATTCACCCTTTAAGTGTGGCTATTATACTAGCAGAGCTACATGCAGGACCTGCAACGATCTGTGCTGGACTTTTACATGATACTGTTGAAGATACAAAGGAAACAGAAGAGGATCTTGCAAAAGCCTTTGGAGAGGATATCGCATCCGTTGTTGCAGGTGTTACTAAAATATCCCAAATGCAGTTTGCTACTTTAGAAGAGAAGCAGGCTGAAAACCATCAGCATATGCTTATTGCGATGGCAAAGGATATTCGTGTAATTATTGTTAAGCTTGCAGACCGTCTGCATAATATTAGAACTCTTGGAGTTTGTTCAGAAGAAAAACAAAGACGTGTTGCAAGAGAGACTTTAGATATTTATGCACCACTTGCCCATAAGCTAGGTATGTTTAAAATTAAGGCAGAGCTTGAAGATACAGCTTTAAAGTATGTAGAGCCTGTTGCCTATGCGAAAATTGTAAATCAAATTAAGACAAACACGTCTGTACGTTTAAATAGTATTGATCATACAATAGATGAAATCAAAGCTTTTTTAGCACCTCAGCAAATTCCCCAGTTTGAGATTAAGGGTAGAATTAAAAATACCTTTAGTATCTATAAGAAAATGATGAATCAAAACAAAGCCTTTGAGGATATCTATGATATCTTAGCCATCCGTATTATTGTGAATACCATTGGTGAGTGCTATCAGGTTTTAGGTATTATTCATGCGCATTATACACCTGTCCCTAAACGTTTTAAGGACTATATAGCTGTGCCTAAGCCAAATATGTATCAATCCCTACATACCACAGTTATTAGTAGTGATGGTTTAATTTTTGAGGTTCAGATTAGAACAGTTGAAATGGATAGAGTTGCCGAGCTCGGTATCGCTGCTCACTGGGCGTATAAAGAAAATGTGGAATATTCTAGAGAAAAGGAACAATTTGAAATTGCTTCTAAATTGAAGTGGTACGCTGAGCTATTAGAATATTCTGAGGAAGATAAAAATAGTGAAGCTAAGGATTTTGTTGAAACAATCAAGGAAGATATTTTAACTACAAATGTCTATGTTTATACGCCAACCGGAGAGGTTATAGCTTTACCTAAGGGAGCTACGCCTTTGGATTTTGCGTATAAAATCCATACAAATATCGGAAATAAAACCGTTGGAGCCTTAGTTAATCAAAAGATTGTCCCTCTTGATTATGAGCTTCAAAATGGAGATATTATTTCCATTAAAACAAGTAAAAGCTCCTTTGGACCTTCTGAGAACTGGTTAAAAATAGCCAAGACCTCTCATGCTAGACATAAGATTAAAGGTTTCTTAAATAAACAAAATAGGGATGTGTTAGTTGCGAATGGAAAAGCTAGCTTAGAAGAAGAATTCCGTCTTACAAAAGCATCCTTTGAATTAGATGATACAATTGTGGAGACACAATTTGGAAAGAATAATATTCATTCCCTAGAGGATTTATATTATGAGATTGGAAAAGGGAATCTTTCTGTAAAGACAGTTACCAATCGATTAGGAGAAAAGCATAGCTATGAGGAAAGCTTAGCTAAGCAAATGGAGCGTTCTCAAAGAATCCTCACTACAAATTCTGAAACTGGTGTAGTCGTAGAAGGCTTAAGTAATCCTCAGCTCAAATTAGGTAGCTGCTGTAATCCAATCCCAGGAGATCCTATTATGGGATATGTAACTAAAGGGTATGGCATTGTGATTCACCATAAGGGCTGTAAGAATGCAAGCACCTTTGCTAAGGAAAGATTAATTCCTCTTGCCTGGGCTACAAATCCAAATCGTAAATATCCGGTATGTATTAAAATCACAGCCACCACTCATAATAACCTTTTAGTGGACATTATGAATGTGGTTTCTGCAAACGGATTATCCATATTATCCATAAATGCAACAAATAATCAAAATTTACAGACTGTTGTTAAGCTCAAGGTTTTAACCTATAGCTTATTGGATTTAGAAAAAATGATTGTTAATATGAAGAAAATTAAATTCATTGACAATATAGAAAGAGATAATATATGAGAGTAATTGTTCAGCGGGCTAAGGATGCAAGGGTAAGAGTGGAGAACTCCATTACGGGTTCTATTGAAAAGGGCTATATGCTTCTTGTAGGCTTTACTCATACAGATACCTTAGCAGAGGTAAAGTATTTAGCCAAAAAAATCATCGGGTTAAGAATTTTTGAGGATGATGCGGGAAAACTAAATAAAAGCATTGTAGATGTGAATGGAGCTATTTTAGCCATTTCTCAGTTTACCTTATATGCAGATTCAAGAAAGGGTAACCGTCCAAGCTTTACAGAGGCAATGCATTACGAAGAGGCAAATCAATTATTTTTGCAGTTTGTTGATGAACTGAAGAGTTACAAAATCGTGGTCGAAACAGGTGTTTTTGGTGCAGATATGCAAATTGAATTTACAAATGTTGGACCTACAACTATTATATTAGATAGTAAAGATCTTATTTAAGGAGGTTTATATGAAACCATATATATTTGATGAACAGGAATATCAGGATTTAAATTCCTTAGGCTTAGCCTTTGTTGATAAATTTGACTTAGGCTTACAGGCTATAAAGGACAAGGCATTTGTCAAATTTTTCAGACATTTTAAAGCCTTTAAGAAACCAATTCAAAATATTCTTTATCAAAGCCGTTATTTACAAAATGCTTTGAGTATGATTATTTATCTTGTCACAGAAGAACATATTTTCTATGTTGGACATAGAAAGTATACAAAGATGGATGACATTTTAAATGACATTAGAAAGAATGCTGCATTTAAATATTTTGCAGAAGACCATGGCTTTTCTAATACACTTTTAGCTACAATAGAGGATGAGAAGCTAAAAGCAGATCTTAAGGCTTTTGAGGATTGTTTTTATGATGATTTTGCAATAGAGTATTTAGAAGGCTACAATACGAAGGATTCTATCGAACCAATTGATTCTTATATTACTGCTATATCTGAGGCAAAGGATCCTTTTAAAGAGGCTTACCATGTTTTCCAAAATAAACAAATCCAATTAGCTTTAGCCTATAGATATTCTTTAGCTGGAGTTTTAGACTTGCGCAAAAAGACATGTCCTGTTTTTGCAGGTTTTAATCTTGTTAGAGGAGATTATGAATTACCTTTAACTATTATAGAAAATGCCTTTTATACATCTTTACTTACGAATCAGAAGAAATATAAATTTAAGAAAGTTGAAGGAAAGAATTATCGTAAGAAATTAAAAGAAATCAAAAAATCCTTTAATCGCTATAATAGGC
>CAMWJY010000168.1 GCA_947174685.1 uncultured Mollicutes bacterium
CGATTTATCTACTTTTCCACATACAACCAAAATTTCGCAGAATATCAATGTATTTAAATGGTTAACATAATATATATTATAGGAAGTAATTTGCATTTTGAAAAATGTATTCTTTTGGATTGAAAAATATATTCAGTGGGCTGTATGAGGCTATTTTTTGTCGTTTTTTTAAGCTCCTTAGGAGAATAAACGTCACCAATTTTATATGTTTGAGGTAGATTAACAAATAAGCCAAAATTAATATAGCAATCGACAAATCGATTTATGGGTATTTATCCACCTTACTGTCTAAAAACCTCATATTTATGGTTTTTGCCTCTTCTTTTGTATTGTCGAAAAAAAGTTTGCTTCTTCCTCTTCTCTTCTTCTATTATGGGGGTTTAGTTTTGCCTTTGATTAGCAGAGTTGAACGCGCCCTGCCAAAAAGAAAAAGGAAGATTGCTCTTCCTTAATGCTTGTCGCTTATGTAATCAAAAATACTCACCTGACGATTTCCTGGATCAAAGGTTTCTTCATTGCTCATGATCCTAACCCAGGTGGCTGAACGTCCAGTTCCGTTAGGACGAATTTTATTTTCTCTTTTTAAATTTTCTAAAGCTCGATTGATTGTTGAATCAGAAAGGTATGGATTCTTAATCCTGATTTCTTCTTTAGTGAAGACATTTCCCATTTTGAGAATTGAGCTTTCTACACTCTCAATTTTTTTGATACTCTTATCAAAGCTATAAATTGATTTCTTTGTTTCTATTTCATTATAGCCATTTAACAGAAGCTTGATCGTTAGACGATTGAGAATTGCTGTTTGAGCAAATCCTGTCTCCCAATTGAAGCTAGCAGATATTAGTGCACTCTTGAATTCTTCCTCATGCTCTAAATATAGTTCAAAGAAACTTACGTATTTAAAAACATTGAATCTTTCTCTAAATAATAAGCAATAGTAAATGAGAAGACACATAAACTCGTTTTCATCGTTGTAGATTTTGACATTGGATATATCTACAAATAGGTTTGTAGCAAGCTGTGTTCCTTCTACCTGATTGCCTTTAATTAGCTTTTTATAAAGGCTTAAAAGCTCCTCAAATGTATTCCTTAATGACACCCTTTTTTTCTCTCTTAATAGGTTCACCTGAACCTCCTCAATTCTAGTGCCATAACCGACCTCTTTTACGTTGCCAAAAATACGCTTTGCAAGGGCTAAAAATTCATTAGGTGTTAGCTCTAAATCGTTCCCTCTAGATTGTAGGATTTTAAAGACCTCTTTTAGGTTGGCTAATATCTTTTCATCGTTTGTTTTTGGGGTACTATTTTTTTGAATTATGAGTCTTGCTCTATTCTCTGTAATCTGTAAATTGAGTACTTTTGCAGCAAAGAATGTATCCTTCTCTATCGTATCTTTTATAATGGTTTGCATATCAGATTTGAAGATATCTTCATAATAGAAATCCTTTCCTTTGAATCTGTATAGATTGGTTAAATCCATAACTAAATCGCTTGGGTAACTGATTCTATTCATATTCTCTAGGCTATACATTTTATCGCCTCCTGTTTTCTACTAAATTATAACAAAAAATGACCTATAAAACAAGTCATTTTATATAACAAAAAGGACGCATTAAGCGTCCCATATATTAGCACTTATCTTTTGTATAAAAAATGGAGTCTCCGATGAATTCTCTAATGATAGAATTGCAAGGAATCCACTTGTCAGAAATGTCGGTAAAATACTTCAGGAATTTGACTAAGCGATTTGCTTGAATGAAGTAAGGACTTTCTGTATCTACAGCCTCTAAAAGAGGTAAGGCATGCTTCTTTAAAACACATAGCTCATAAGATAATTCTGAGTTGAATACGAAGTCTGCATTTGACTGATGAGGATAAATCCATTTGAATTCCCCTCTTCTTACGCTAGGCCACATTTCTAGTGTCTGTTCACAGCTAGAATTTCTAGTTTCAAAGTCTCTTACCATTCTTCTGATGAGTCTTATATCAGATAGAGAAATTGGGTTATGATCATCAATATGAAGCTGTGCCTGTGGAGCTATATAAACCTTGAATTTAAGCTCTGCAGGTATAGAAGGTGTAAGTTCATCATTTAATGCATGAATTCCTTCTATCATAATTGGCTGGTGTTTTCCAAGCTTTACTGGCTCTCCAAAGCTTCTAGCTTGTGTTTTAAAGTTATATTTAGGTAGTGCAACCTCTTCACCATTAATTAATTTATAGATTACCTCATCGAATAGCTTACGATCTAAAGCGTCAATATGCTCAAAATCTGGCTTTCCAAATTCATCGATTGGAGCCATATGACCTTGATTATAAAAGTCATCTACACTAATCATTAAAGGATCTATGCCTAAGGTTTTTAATTGTATCCTTAAACGATTGGTGAATGTGGTTTTACCGCTTGAAGATGGACCTGCTACAGCAATTAAACGTAGAGTGTTAATATCACGTGCTATTTTCTCTCCTAAGGCTGCTAACTGATTGTTGTGTCTTGTTTCACAAATGTTAATGAATTCTAAGGCCTTGCCTTGTTCTATAATCTCATTCATTTGTGAAATATAGCTTGCTGTAGTAATATTTCCCCAACGATTTGCCTCTCTTAAAGCATTTTGGAATACTCTTTCATCTTCAAATGCAGGAATTTCACCCTTGTTTTCTGCACGTGGATACTGAATAATAAATCCTGGTGCATATAGTCTAAAATTATACTTCTTAATATATCCAGTAGAAGGTAGCATATAGCCAAACATGTAGTTCTTATAGTCTCCACATTCATACATATGAACTGTAGATTCCTTTCTGTAGGCTAAGATCTTTGCTTTATCCTTAAAGCCAATCTCATTATAGTATTTTTTAGCCTCTTCTTTAGAGATACTAAAGCGTTTAATTGGAAGATCCTCAGCAATAATTTTGTCTAATTCTTCCTTGATTTTATCTAAATCCTTTTGCATGAATGCATGGTTAATACCAGATATACTTGCAAAGATAGACCTTGAAACACTATAGTTAAAAATTACTCTAGCCTTAGGGTAAATACGCTCTATGGCCATAATTACTAAGTATCTTAGTGTGGATTGATAAATTGTGGCAGCTTCAGTATCGTTTAAGGATAGCAAGCTTACCTCACAATCCTTATCAATTATATAGTCCAACTCTCTAATACGATTGTTAATTTTGGCTGCCTGATATTGATATTTATCTCCTTCAATTAATTCCGATACGCGTACAGGTTCTTCTCTTGTTATTGTTTTACCTTGAATTTGTATTTTCATATTTTTTCCTCCTTTTCAAATTCAAATTAATTTTTATAAGCACAAGACGAGTTATTGTTTAAAACATACCATATTTTTTAAAAATATATAATTTAGTTTTAATAACTAGCTTTGTTTTGAAATTT
>CAMWJY010000169.1 GCA_947174685.1 uncultured Mollicutes bacterium
TCTACCTATATTACCTCCTTACAAAATCTAGCAGATCATCTAGCTACGATTGATTGTTACATTGCCTTAAGTGATGTTGCAGTAAAGCAAAACTATGTTAGACCAACCTTTAATACAAATAGAAAGGTTACTATAGTAGATGGACGTCATCCCGTTTTAGAAACCATTATGAAATCTGGCTATATTGTTAATGATGTGGATATTAACACCTATAATATGATGTTAATCACAGGACCAAATATGAGTGGTAAATCTACTTATATGCGTATGCTTGCAACAATTGCAATATTAGCTCAAATTGGCTCCTTTGTTCCTGCAAAGCTTGCTGATTTAATGGTATTTGATGCCATTTATACGCGAATTGGGGCATCTGATGACTTAGTATCTGGTCAATCTACATTTATGGTTGAAATGATGGAAGCGAATTATGCGATTTCCAATGCTACGAAGGATAGCTTAATTTTATTTGATGAAATTGGTAGAGGTACGGCGACCTATGATGGTATGGCTTTAGCCCAAGCCATCTTAGAATATGTCCATGAGCGTATTGGCTGTGTGACACTATTTTCTACCCACTACCATGAGTTAACGGTTTTAGATAAAAAGCTAAAGCGCCTTAAAAATGTTCATGTAGAAGCTAAAGAAACAGAACAAGGCGTTGCCTTCCTACATAAGGTATTAGATGGCCCTACGGATAAGAGCTATGGTATTAATGTAGCCAGCCTTGCAGGACTTCCAAAATCCTTAATTGCTAGAAGTAAAATGATCTTAGAACAATTAGAAGAAGCTAATACCAATGCTGGTGTTTCCTTAGACCTATTTAACTTCTTAGAATATGATTCTAAAGAAGAAGTGAAGAAGGAAACTAGAGCTGAAAAGACACAAAAGCGTTTAGACGAAATTGATGTAAACTGTCTTACGCCACTAGATGCATTAAAGCTTTTATATGAGCTTAAGGAAGAATAGGAGGAGAATCTTATGGGAAAAATAACCAAAATGCCTCCTCATCTTGCCAATATGATTGCTGCTGGTGAGGTAGTAGAAAAGCCAAGCAGTGTTGTTAAGGAGCTTGTAGAAAATGCAATTGATGCGAAGGCTAAGAATATTCGCATCTTTTTGCAAGAGGGTGGCCTAAAAGAAATTAAAGTAGTTGATGATGGAGAAGGAATGGATGAAGAAGATGTTCGTCTTGCCTTTTTACCTCACGCAACCTCTAAAATTAAAACAGAATATGATCTATCTCGTATCTTATCTTTAGGCTTTCGTGGAGAAGCAATTGCCTCTATTGCGGCAGTAAGTAAGATGCAAATTATATCTAGTCGAGACGGAAAAGGTGGCTATCAGGTAACCTACCAAGCAGGAAGCATGCTTTCTTCTGGACCAATTCATTCAAATCAAGGAACAACTGTGACTGTTGAAAATTTATTTTTCAATACCCCTGCCCGTTTAAAATATTTAAAGCCTGCTAAAAATGAGCTTGCTAGTATTACCTATCTTATGGATAGAATTGCTTTAGCCCATCCTGAGATTCGCTTTATGCTTGTTAATGATAATAGAACCTATTTATCTACAACTGCATCTAATCAGCTTCCTTCCCTAATGGGAGAAATATATGGTCTTGAGGTTGCAAAATCTCTTTTAGAGGAAAGCTTTATTATTGATGGAGTAAAGGGGAGACTGATTCTAGTTAAGCCTGAAATTTATCGAGCAAACAAGCTAGAAATCACCTTACTTGTCAATGGCAGATTTGTAAAGAATTATAATATTACAAATGCGATTGTAGAAGGCTTTAGAACCTATTTACCTATTGGTAAATATCCGATTGTCGTTTTATATTTAGAAATTGATCCTATGCTTATAGATGTCAATGTACATCCTAGTAAGACAGAAATCAAAATCTCTAACGAAGAACAAATCATCGCCAAGCTTATGGAGGTAATTCCTAAGGCCTTAGAGTCTACAATTTTAATCCCTACAAGACAGGTCTATACTAAAGATACCAATGTAGGCTATGAAAAGCTGAATATTTTTGAGCTTCCAAGGACAAAGGTTAAAGAAGAACCCAAAGAAGAACTAGAAAAGATTTTACCAAAGAAACCTGTTCAAAGTATTAAGGAGCCTACTCCATCCTTAATTTTAAGAGAGGAGCCAACTCCTTATGCTGCTACACCTACTCAGCAAGAAGAAGATAGGAAGAAGCTTCCATATTTTGAGTATGTAGGACAAGCCTTTGGCACCTATTTAATCTTCCAAAATGAAGAAGGCTTATATTTGATGGATCAGCACGCTGCTGCAGAACGTATCAACTATGAAAAGAACTATGAGCTTTTAGGAAATCCTAATCAGCCTACACAGGAGCTACTTGTTCCAATTCTACTCAATTTTACTAAGAGTGAGGCTTTATTTATTGAGGATCATCTTGCTGAATTTGAAAGAATCGGGTTTAGCTTAGAGCCAATGAGTCAAACAGATTATGTATTAAGAGCTGTTCCTTTATGGGCAAAGCTAGATGATGCTAAAAATATTATCTCTAAAATCTTTGCATTACTTATAGAAAATAAAAGGGTAGATGTAATTACCTTTAGAGATTCTATCGCCAAGCAAATCAGCTGTAAGGGCTCCATCAAGGCAAATCACGCCTTAAGCAGAGCAGAAATTGATTCCTTAGTTGAGCAATTAAAGCAATGCAAGAATCCTTATACCTGCCCTCATGGTAGACCTACAATTATAAAATTAAGCTCAACAGATTTAGAAAAGATGTTTGAAAGGATTCAATCATGAAGCATAAGGTGATTGTAGTCGTAGGACCAACTGCAGTTGGTAAAACAAAGCTTTCTATCAGACTTGCTAAAAGATATGGCATTGAAATTATTAGTGGAGATAGTATTGCCGTATATAAGGGTCTCAATATCGGTTCTGCAAAGCCAACTCAAGAAGAGATGGAAGGTGTACCACACCACCTAATAGACATTTTAGATCCTAAAGAAGATTATAGTGTTGCTGATTTCCAAAAACAAGCAAGAGCTATTTTGGATAAGCATCCCCTTTCTTTGATTTGTGGAGGTACAGGCTTATATATCCAAGCTACCCTGTTCAATTATGAATTCCAATCTAAGAAAAGAGATACACATTTAGCAGAATTTTATAAAGATTATTCTAATGAAGAGCTTTATGCTTTATTAAAGGAAAAGGATAAGAACCTAGATGAATCTAAAATCCATCCAAATAATCGAAAAAGAGTATTAAGGGCCTTAGAGGTCTATGAGGATTTGGGTGCCTCTATTCATAGCTTTAATCATAAGGATGAAGCATTATATGATTATTTTATTGTATATTTGGATATGAATAGAGAGCTTTTATATGAAAGAATTCATCAAAGAGTAGATCAAATGCTTGAG
>CAMWJY010000170.1 GCA_947174685.1 uncultured Mollicutes bacterium
GAATTTAGATATCATCTAATGAATAAGCGCTTGAGTTCTAATACGATAGCTGCCTATATGACAGATTTAGAGTTATATGGTGAGTTTTTAGTAAAATATCAGAATGTAAAGGATATCTATTCAGTAACAGAGGATGAGATTAATAAATATATTGCTTCCTTAAAGCGTGCAAACCTTTCTAAGCAGACGATTTCAAGAAAGATTATTGCGATTAAGGAGTTTCATAAGTTTCTAAATGCAGAAAATCCATCTACAGATCCTGCCAAATTTATTGATTTACCAAAGGCCTCTAAGCCTTTACCTGTAGTTTTAAGTAGAGATGAGATAGCTAAAATGCTAGATTCTATAGAAACTGATACACCTCTTGGTCTTAGAAATAAGGCGATGATTGAGACACTTTATGCCTCAGGCTTACGTATTAGTGAGCTTGTAGGCTTAAGCATTGCAGACATTCACTTAAGAGAAAAATACATTATTGTTATCGGTAAAGGAAACAAGGAGCGTATGGTACCCTTGGGAGATATGGCTGTTGTTGCCTTAAGAAATTACATTGAAAAGGGGAGACCTTTCCTTTCTAAAAAGCCTGGCAACACATTATTTTATAATTATCAGGGAAATCCTATTTCTAGACAATCCTTATACAAGTATATTGTAAAGCTTGCTAAGGACAATGGAATAGAAAAGGAAATTTCCCCACATACGATAAGGCATAGCTTTGCTACGCATTTGCTGGAGGGTGGAACTGACCTAAGAATGGTTCAGGAGCTTTTAGGTCATGAGGATATTTCGACCACTCAAATATATACGCATATTGATCGAATGAGACTAAAGGAAATGTATGAACATACACATCCATTAGCTTTAAAAAATAAAAAAGAAGGAGAATAGAAGATGTTTAAAAGAGTATTTTTAGTTGTAATGGACTCTGTAGGGTGCGGAACAGCCCCTCTAAGCCATTTATATGGAGATGATGGAGCAAATACCATATCTCACATTGCCAAGGCTACAAACGGCATAAATCTGCCTACTTTGGAGTCTTTTGGATATGGTAATTTAACCGATATAAAAGGAGTAAAGCCAAATTCAAACCCTATTGCCTACTATGGAAAGGCTGATGAGCTATCCACTGGCAAGGATACAATGACAGGTCATTTTGAGATGGTAGGAATTCACACTACACAACCATTTAAGACCTTTACAGACACTGGTTTTCCAAAGGAATTAATTGAGCTTTTAGAAAAAGAAACTGGTCATAAAATTATTGGAAATAAGGCAGCAAGTGGTACAGAAATCTTAAAAGAGCTTGGAGAAGAGCACATTAAAACAGGTGCTATGATTGTCTATACCTCAGCTGATAGTGTGCTTCAAATTGCTTGTCATGAGAAATATTTTGGACTTGAGGAGCTATATCGTTGCTGTAAAATTGCAAGAGAAATCTGCTTAGATGAGAAATATAAGGTAGGTCGTATCATCGCAAGACCATTTGTTGGTGAAACAAAAGATACCTTTAAGCGTACTCCAAATCGTCATGACTATGCCTTATCCCCTGCTCATGAGACAACATTAGATGCCTTAAAGGAGGCTAAATTTGGCGTTATTTCCATTGGAAAGATTAATGACATATTCAATACCTGTGGCATCACAGAAGCTTATAAGAGCGTTTCTAACCACAATGGAATGGAAATATTAAATGAAACTGCGAAAAAGGATTTTACAGGCTTGTGCTTTGTGAATCTAGTTGACTTTGATGCATTATATGGACATAGAAGAGATCCAATTGGCTATATGGAATGCTTAGAAGAATTTGATAGAGATTTAGCTACCTTTTTACCGCTGATGAAAGATGATGATTTACTTATGATTACCGCTGATCATGGCAATGACCCTACCTGGACTGGAACAGATCATACTAGAGAATATGTACCTATTTTTGTATACGGAAAAGCCTTAAAATCTGGCGACCTTGGAACCCGTAAAACCTTTGCAGATTTAGGCCAAACAATTGCTGAAAATTTTGGCGTGAAAAAGCAGCATATTGGTATTAGCTTTTTAGAGGATCTGAAGTGATGAATAACTTCATTTATTATACCCCAACGAAGGTTTATTTTGGAAAAGATGAACAGAAGAAAGTAGGAGAAATTTTAAAGGAATTTAACTGTAGAAAGGTTCTCCTTCATTATGGAAAATCCTCTGTTATAAAAAGTGGTCTTCTAGATGAAATAAAAACAATTTTAAAGGCCTCCGCTATCGATTTTTTAGAGCTTGGAGGAGTAGAAGCCAATCCTAAATTATCCTTAGTAGAAAAGGGGATAAGCATCGTCAAGGCAAATGATATTGACTTCATATTAGCAATCGGTGGTGGGTCAGTCATCGATTCAGCAAAATCGATTGCTGCTGGAGCAGTTGTAGACCACTCTCCATGGTTATTTTCCACCCATAAAATGACCCCTAAAAAGGCAATTCCTTTAGGTGTAATTTTAACCCTTGCAGCAAGTGGTTCTGACATGTCAGATTCCTGCGTTATTACCAATGATAAAACTCAAGAAAAAAGAGGCTTTAACAGCCCTCTAAATCGCCCTAAATTTGCTATATTAAATCCAGAATTAACATATACAGTTTCTCCCTACCAAACAGCTTGTGGAATTGTAGATATAATGATGCATACCTTAGAAAGATTTATTTCAAGTGGAGAGCCTACAGAACCAACTGATTCTATAGCAATCGGGCTTCTAAAATCTGTATATCAGGCTGGTCAAGCTGTTATGAAGAACCCATGTGATTATGAAGCAAGAGCCACATTGTTATGGGCAAATAGCTTATCGCATAATGGTCTTACCTCATGTGGCAGATCCTTTGTAATGTCTGTTCATCAATTAGAACATGAGGTAAGTGGAATGTTTGATAATGTAGCTCATGGAGCTGGACTTGCAGTGTTGTGGCCAGCTTGGGCAAAGCTAGCCTATCCAAATGCAATTAATAGGTTCAAGCGTTTTGTTTATGAAGTTTTAGAGATTAATCCAACTGACTCAGTGGATAAAGATATCCTCAATGGAATCGAAAAGTTTAAGAAATTCTTTAAAGCAATTGGAATGCCAACAAGCTTAAAAGAGTTAGATATAACTGAAGAGGCAATACCAAAACTAGCTTTAAATGTTACCTTTAATCATACTAGAGTGATAAAGGATATAATAGAAATCGATGAAGCAATGGCTTTAAAAATCTATTCTGAAGCTCTATAAATTCGTCCTATAAGATAGTCTGCTAAGGCTATCTTTTTTTATGCAAAAAATATATTTCAAAAGCGAACTAGTATTTAAAACTAGGTAAACTGAATATAATTAATTTAATATATGTTGTTTCAAACGAAAAGAAAAATAAAAATTAAATATACATAAAT
>CAMWJY010000171.1 GCA_947174685.1 uncultured Mollicutes bacterium
TTATTGAAGAACCAAACTTTGATAATGAAGTATTTTTTGGTTCAAGTGAGTTAACTCTCAAGGATAATGTTCAGTTTTTTACTACTACAAATGCTGCCCTTTATCCAATCTCTAACAGCTTAGCTCCTATTTGTGATTCTGAACCAGTTATAAATAATATAGAGGTAAAAGAATATCTTTCCTCAACCTTAAGATATAAATGCCTATCCTTAAGTGAGGATTTAGTATATTCAAAAGAAGAGCTTCAAGATGAAGCAATTCTAATAGAGGGAAAACGACTTGTCATTGATTTAGGAGGACATACTTTAACTGTTCCTGATAGCAAGCTTACAATTACAGCTTCAATTACTCGTATTAGGAATGGAAATTTGAAGGCTATTGCTGATGAAGCTACGACCTCCAGCTTTACTATCATGGTATTAAATGGTTGTAAAGCTGTCATTGAAAACGTTCAGGCTATAGGCAGTATAAAGACTGATAATGCCTCTGTTACCTTTAAGGATGTTGTCATTAACTCTGCATTTTAAAATAAGTAGCATAGAAAGATAAGGAACTTTAGAAGCTATTATAGTTCCTTTTTTCTTTGAATTTGACAAGAAAGATACTTTGATTTATAATGAATTTAAGAAAACTTAAAAAATCTTTAGATAATCGTTTTATATTAATGAAAGATATTGATTTAAATACTTATATTTTACATGAGGTGATAGATATGTGGGTGAAAACAGCTTTTATATATTTTTTGATTGTTTTGGATGTTATGATATTTCCCTTTGCATGTTCAAACAATTATAGGACAAAGAATTATATCTTTGAAATCCAAATTGTTGATGAGGAGCATGAGTATAGGTTTTATGATGAATATGTAAAAAAAATTCCTAAAAATAGGACAATTGATTTTCCAGAGGATTTTATCTTTGAAGATAAAAACTATGAAATTGTAGGATGGTATATATATCACGATGAAGATGCGTCCAAAGAAGATTTTGTTCCGGAATTAGTTTCTTTTCCTTACAAGCTTCAAGAGGAAGATTCCATATCTTTCTATTATGGGTATAGGAATTCTGTAGTTTTTATGGCAGTATGGGAGTATAAGGGAAATGCTTCAGATTAAGAGCTATCAGCGTACTATATTATATACAATCCTACATTTTGCTGTTGATGGAATATGTGCTTGTATCATATTTTCTAATTTATATAATGATGATTATAGCATATGCTTAAGTGTTTTTCTCATCTATAATTTCTTAGCCTTTTTATCTCAACCATTTGTAGGTCTCCTTATCGACAGATATTTTTCTCCAAAGCTATTTTTACTCATCTCGGTTTTAATGCTTTCCCTAGGTTATCTTTTTAGCTTTCAGTTTATTGTATCCAGTATTTTTTTAGGCATAGGAAATTCATTTTTTCATGTGTGCGGAGGGAAGGATATCACTGTGAAATCAAGAAATGATATTCTATCTTTAGGTGTATTTGTTTCTACTGGGGCTATAGGACTTACGCTTGGGCAAAGATGTTATTCAGTGGCTTTAGAAATGATTTTCTTTAGCATTTTATTTTTAGGCTCAGGAGTTTTGATTTTATCAAAAGAAGAATACCTTTCAATTAAAGATGAGGCTTTTCCTAAGCTTAAAATTTCTAAAGCAGTACTATTCTTTAGTATAATCCTTTTAGTAGTTTTGATTAGATCCTTCATTGGCAAAATTATTCCGCTTGAATTTGATGTTTCCTTAGGTGTATTTATAGGTATAGCTATAGCTACTGCCTTAGGAAAGGCTTTAGGCGGTGTAGCTGCTAAGTATTTAGGAGCGAAAAAGACAATTTTGGCTTCTATGAGTATTTCTATTGTATGTCTATGCTTGGGAAATACAAATCCTTATACCTTGTGTCTAGGAGTGATGATGTTTAATTTCTCCATGCCAATCACTCTTTATTATGCGAATCTCATTTCAAAAGAAAAACAGGGCTTTGCTTTTGGTGCTCTAGCAGCAGCCTTAATTCCAGGCTACCTACTTGGACTGCTAGAATATAGTTCATTAACTATTAAATTAGCTATCGTTATTTTAAGTACTCTATCTGCTTTAATAATCTGCTTTGTTTGTCAAGGAGTAAAGCGTTATGGAGTTGATTAAATATTTAGCATTTCCTTTAGTATTAACTTTGCTTATAGAAACCATAGTTTTAGTCATTCTTAAGGAAAGAAGAATTAAAGTGTATGTAGTTTCTATAATTATGAATATAATAACAAATATTACTTTAAATTTGATTGGGTATCATCTTGTAATAAAATCAATTTGGTTGTATGATATAATTGTTATAGTATTAGAAGCACTGATTTGGTTTTTAGAAGGTATTGGCTACTACCTTGTACTTAAAAATAAAAGAAAGGCAGTTTTTTATACTTTGACTTGTAATGTAAATAGTTTTCTTTTGGGAACGTTCTTACAAATGATATGGATTTTAATATGGAGGGGATAAAATGATAATATTAGATGTAGTACCACTTCCTATAACACAAGAACCAGTATTTATTTTAACTGTATTGTTAGGTATATTTCTTTTGTTTCTATTGGCATTGGGAATCTATCTGATTTTAAGGTACATAAAGAAGAAGGGGAAATAGTATGGAGCGATATCAAGAGATTGAACGCACAATTATAAAAACCTATCGTGCTCATTTATGGGCTCCTTTTGTCAAGGCATTAAAGGAATATAAGTTGCTTTCTCCTAATGATAAAGTATGTGTTTGTATTTCTGGAGGGAAGGATTCTATGCTTCTTGCAAAGCTATTTCAGGAATTAAAGAAGCATTCTGATTTTGAATTTGAGGTAAAATATTTAGTTATGAATCCAGGATATAATCCTAAGAATTTAGAACAGATTGAGAACAATTTAAAGCTTTTGCATATTGATGCAGAAATTTTAAATACAGATATTTTTGCAATAGCGAATGCTCAAATAAAAAATCCTTGTTATCTTTGTGCAAAGATGAGAAGAGGAGCTTTATATAAGCTGGCTCAAGGCTTAGGATGTAATAAAATAGCATTAGGACATCACTTTGATGATGTCATAGAAACGACCCTTATGAATATGCTTAATAGTGGTTCCTTTCAAACGATGCTTCCTAAGCTGCATTCGGAAAATTATCCTGGAATGGAATTGATTCGTCCTATGTATTATATTAGAGAAAGAGATATCATCCGTTGGTCAAATTATAATGAACTAAAATTTATTAATTGTGCATGTAAGTTTACCGAGAATATAGATAAGGCAAAGGATTTATCTGGTTCTAAAAGATATGATACAAAACTATTAATTAAAGAGCTATTAAAGTATAATCCATTAGTTGAAAAGAATATTTTTAAAAGTGCCTATAATGTAAATTTGAATAAAAT
>CAMWJY010000172.1 GCA_947174685.1 uncultured Mollicutes bacterium
AAAACACAAAAAAATAGCTACTTGTGATATAATCATTTTATAAAGTTGGTGATATTATGAAAAAATGGATAAGTCTTTTTCTTATATTTTTATTGTTCAGTTTAGCAGGCTGTGAATTTGAAGCAGAAATTCCTACAGTTCAATATTATATTGTTCAATTTGATAGTCAGGGTGGATCAAAAATTGAAAGTCAAAAAGTTGAAGAAGGAAAAAGAGCATTTAAACCAAAGAATCCAGTCAAAGAAGATTCTGTCTTTGATAAATGGTATCTTTTAGATGAACCCTACGATTTTACTTCTTCTGTAACAAAGGATATCACTTTAACTGCACATTGGAACAGCAAATCCAATACAGATAAAGATAATAATTCAGATAATAATACAGATAGTAATTTTGAAAATTACGGCATGGATATCATAGAAATCAAATTGAGTGATGTTTCTATTAGTGAAAGCGGATTTTATACGACCATGCAGGAAGTAGGAACCTATATTTATACTTATCACAAGCTACCAGATAATTATCGTACTAAAGACGATTTTAATCGTTTTAATTACACTACAGAAAATAAGCTAAGTGTTGGAGGAGATAGATTTTATAATAGAGAAGGTCTTCTCCCATACAAGACAGGTAGAACCTACACTGAGTGCGATATAGACTATACTGGAAATTCTCGAAATTCAAAGCGTATCGTATACTCCTCAGACTTTTTAATCTTTTATACAAGTGATCACTATAGTAGCTTCTCTATCTTGAGGTTTATATGAAAAAACTAGAAATAGATTTTAAAAGTTATCCAACGAAGCAAAAGCTATTTTCCTTCCTTTTAAAAAGGATTACAGGATTATATGGATCTAATTATGATGCTCTTATTGATGCCTTGAGCTTTTATGATACCTCACTTACTATTTATCTTATAAACTTAAATAATTATGAGGAACCAACAGATTTACTTGAAATCCTAGAAATCATCCATAAGAACAATACATTCATCAGCTATAATATTAAAGCCTGACTTCATCTGAAATCAGGCTTTTGTTTTGTATAATCTATTTTGCAAAATTTAATGTGTTAACTTCTTTTTCTCCATTTTCTCCAAGAACTGCTAAAATGCATCCACGGAATGGACTCTTCTTATTCCAGTTACATAATGCAATTTCAATTGTAATTGTTTCTCCAAGCTCACCATTTTCACCAGCATATTTCTTTAACCAATTATACTGATTAGCACTACTACAATATAAAATGATTTGCTTATCTGATGTTGGAGAATTAATATAAATATTTGAAAAGTGTTGAGATTCAACTAGCTTAACCTTAACTTCTATCACATAGACCTGTGTTGTATGATCTTCGCTCACATCCATTGCAAGAAGATCCTCTAATGTTTTTGTATCGTCAAAGGTAGCTGTTGAATAGTCATGACTACCATAGAAATTCAAAATAAGCTCACAATCTAAAAGAACAGACTGTCCATAATAATTTCCTTCATGACCAAATAAAGTTCTAGTTCCCTTTAATATAACTTCATTTCCTAAAGCTAAAGATGCAAGTGTTTCCGCACTTGTTGTAACTGCAATTACTCCTGTTTCATCAATCAAATAGAATCCAACTCTATTCACTAAGGATGGTCCAACAATTCCCCGAACAACTACCTCAGTACCACCATCTAATGCATTTGCCTCTATTGCTTCTTTAACAGTAATCGTATCTGGAATTACAACTTCTTTATATTCTACATCAATTGTAACAGAATATTCATAAGTCAAATAGGTTGCTTTAATAGTAATCTTTGCAGTACCCTCATTATGAGTATGCATAATCAGCTTGTCTTCCTCTACATCAAAGCTGATTACATTTGTATCACTGGAAGTATATTCTAGCTTTATGTCTTTTACATCAATCAATTCTTGAGTTACACTTGTGATAAGCTCTTTCTTAGGATCTCCTGTATAATTCTTATCAAATTGTCCTAATGCATAATAATTTACTGCAAATTTAGGAGCATCTGCCTTATCAAACGTATATCCCTCATCAATTACTTCAATAGGGAAGAAACGCCAAGAACATCCGGAGGCAGAGGATTTTGCATTGATTGCAGAAAGATAAACTGTACAAATCTTTCCATCAAATTCATCTAACCATTTAAAATCACTACCATTGCATTGAGTATATGCATATGCACCTGTCACACCATCAATATCATCAAAATAATAATTTACAAAGCCAGTACCCTCGGCCTTCTTTACTAAAGCATCTACCTTGTAAATTAAGGTTGTAATATTTTCAGATACAGGAGTATCCATAATTTTTTTTACTGTAGTCTTTTCAATCCAGCTCTTATCATAAGCATTCTTCTTGCCATCATTTTCTAAAAGATGAGCTTTAGAGAGCTGACAACAGCCTTCATAACCAAACTTAGAAGCGTTGCTAACTTCTGTTTCTAATATCCATAAATCCTTAACACCTGCAAGCTTTACCTTGTTTCCAATTTCTACTCGAGGTGTTACCTGTGAATCATAAACGTAGATAGAACTTGTAGAATCTACTAAATAGAATCCACTAGGAATCATACCATTTGCATAAGTGATTTTTGCGACAACACCTTCTAAAATAATTTTGGTATCCTTTTTTGCATTACGTGCTTCGGCAACAGTCATTTTAGTATAGGAAGATTCATCAAATTCCTCTTCTGCATGCTTAAATTCTATAATCCAAGCACTAGATAATTCTGCTTGTCCTTTAAAGTTCTTAAGTAAACCAGATAAGAACACCTCATCTCCAGCATAAGGTTTATCCTCTAACTCACTATATCTAAGCTTTCCATCAGAGCTATATGTACCATATACATAAAGAGAGCCCGTATCATCAGAAATCGTCATTTCTCCATAAGTAGGATTAGAGATTTTATCTACTGTACCACGAATGTAGTAACGCTCTGTTGATGCATATCCATCAGGCTAACAAAGCTTTGCAGCCTCTTCACAAGTTAATATTTTAGCCCATTTTGCATAGATGGTTGTACTTTCAGAAACAACATCTTTTGCAAAATCCCATAATGTAGTCTTAGTAGAGTTCTTATACCAACCCTCAAAAACATAGCCATCTTTTGTTGGATTTTCAGGTTTGCTAATTTTACCTGCTTCTTTAAGAGTTATCTTATCAATAGTACTACCACCATCTGTATCGAAAACCACCTCAACTGCTTTTTCCGCAGGCTGGATAGGCTCAGGTTTAGGCTCAGGCTGAGGCTGGTCTTGTCCTTTACAAGCACTCAGTCCAAAGAACATTGCTACTGATAAAAATAAAGCACTTAATATTTTTCTTAATTTCATCTAATAATCCATGCCTTAATTCAACATTAAGTGAGATAAAACCCACG
>CAMWJY010000173.1 GCA_947174685.1 uncultured Mollicutes bacterium
TATCAACATAGGCATGTTCATTTTGTATAGCTTGTAGAATTACCTCAGCATATATTACCTGCCTATGCTCGGGATTTGCTAGATGTGCTTCAATATCCATATTCATTTTATGGTTGATTCCTTCAATCATACCTTGATAAAAATAACTACTTTCACCAAAGCATTTTTTAATTGTTTCCACTGCTTCAAATCCTTTTAAAACATCTGGAACACTAATTCTCTTATATTTTTTGGCAACAATGGTTCCACCATTTAAAATATTATCGACAGTTGTCTTTAAAATATCAGCTAAATCCAATAACAAAGCTGTATCAGGTAAGGTCTCACCTGTCTCCCACTTCGACACAGCTTGAAAAGATATATTAAACTGATTTGCAATGTCCTTTTGAGTAAATCCTAAAGCTATTCTTCTTGCCTTAATGTATTCTCCTACTTGTTTTGTGTTCATATTCTAAATTCCTTTCTTTTTTCTGATTGTAGCTACACCAATAATTATACATAAAAAAAACGATTCAACAATAACTAGAAACTAGAAAAAAATCGAGTTAAAGTTGAATCATCTAAATAAGGAAATAAATAAGGAAATGAGATTATATTTATAATAATCCATTGGAACATCAGGATATACAAAAATAAATCGTAAAATATAAACTGTTAAAACTACCAAAACCAAGCCTAGCCCTACCCATTTATTATCCATAAGCTTTTGAACCAATGGGATATGCTTAAAGGCTATACAGAAAACTACTAGAGGAAGTGCAAATATAAAAGGATTATATTCAAATGCCTTGACAAAATCCAATCGTAGTAATGCGAACATCGCTCTTGACATACCACAACCAGGACAAGGAAATCCAATCATAAGCTTAATCACACAGTTTTGCCACCCAAAGGAATGCGTAATTAAAACATACAATCCAAAAAGGCAAATTGGTATATTAAATTGAATTATAAAATTTATCAAATTATCATATGCCTTTTTCATAATTCACTCCTAATAAAAGTAAATTCACTTGCCAATTTGACAAGTGAATTTCTTATTATGCTTCTAATTTCTTGTTGATAGAGCTTTGTGCAAGTGCTATACTTACAATTTCAAGGCCAAAGAAACCTAATACAAAATTAAGTATTGCATTATTTTCTCCAGTGTATTTGTCAACCTTTGTATAGAACTTATATAACCAATATAATGTATAAATTCCACAAGTTACCATACCTAGAAGAATTGCCACAACAAAATTTCTTAATGGCTCATTGTCATCAACTTCATTGTTTAAAGCTTCAGAAGTCGTATAGAACCAATATAGTGCATAAATTCCACAAGTAAATATGCTTAATAATACAACTGTAACTATTTCTCTTTTCTGCATCTCTATAAACCTCCTCTTATATTTATTTTATTTTACAACATTCTTATATTATTTACAATAGATAAGCATGAAAAATTACTCTTCTTTTAAATTTCTCATCTTTGCATCATATTTTTTACGCTCAACAGTATCTAAAATCTTCTTACGTAAACGAATTTTTTTAGGCGTGATTTCTACAAGCTCATCTTCATTAATAAATTCCAAACACGCTTCTAGAGTTAATACTCTTGGTGTTTTTAAAACGACTGTCATATCCTTATTTGAAGAACGAGTATTCGTTTGTTGTTTGGCTCTTACAACATTGACTGCTAAATCTAGATTCTTATTTGCTTCTCCAACAATCATACCTTCATAAATCTCTTCTCCAGGGGCTATGAACATTGTACCTCTATCCTCTAATGCTCCAATGGAATATGCTGTAGATTGACCTTGGGCCATAGAGACTAAAACACCTGTAGTACGTTCAGCAATATAGATAGATTCTACAGGACGATAATCGATAAAACTATGATTGATTATTCCATATCCTTTAGTTACCGTCATAAAATCTGTATTAAAGCCAATGAGACCTCGAGATGGAATTGTATAAACTAATCTTGTTTGAGTTTCTGTATTGGTCATAGTTTCCATAGTGCCATGACGATTCCCCATCATTTCAATTACTGATCCTGCAGACTCATTTGGAACATCAATGACACAGTACTCATAAGGCTCATAAGTTACACCATCAATTTCCTTCATAATAACCTGAGGTCTAGACACTTGAAATTCATAGCCCTCTCTACGCATTGTTTCGATGAGTATTCCTAAGTGAAGTTCTCCACGTCCAGATACTAGCCATTCCTCTAAAGTATCTAATCTTTTTACCTTTAAAGATACATCCTTTTGAACCTCTCTGAATAAACGCTCTTCTATCTTGGTTGCAGTTACACTCTTTCCATCCTTACCACAAAATGGAGACGTATTCGTTCCAAAGGTCATCTGAACTGTTGGCTCAGAAATATGTATCTTTTCTAAAGGCTCTTCTTGTCCCTGAGTACAAATGGTTTCCCCAACAGAGATATCTCCTAAACCAGAGATTGCAACAACCTCCCCAGCTGAAGCCTCTTTAATCTCTATACGATCTAATCCTAAGAATCCATAAAGCTTTTGAACTCTAAAGGATTTAATAGAACCGTCTAGTCTACAACAGGATACAACCTCCCCAGAATGAATAGTACCACGAGCAATTCTACCAATACCGATACGACCAACAAAATCTGTATAATCTAACAATGCAGGCTGAAGCTGTAAAGGTGCATCTTTATCCATTGGAGGAGCAGGGATCTCTTTAATAATCATATCAAGTAAAGGCTCCATGCCTTCCTTTTGAGTTGTAATATCACTTGATAAAGAACAGGTATTATTAACAGCTGAAGCAAAGCATACAGGAAAATCCAATTCATCTTCATCACAGCCTAAGTCAATAAATAATTCTAAAACCTCATCAATAACCTCTACTGGTCTTGCAGAAGGCTTATCTACCTTATTGATGACAACGATAGGTTTAAGATGTGCTTCAAATGCTTTTTTCAAAACAAATCTTGTTTGTGGCATAGTTCCTTCATATGCATCTACTACTAAAACTACACCATCTACCATTTTCATAATACGTTCTACTTCACCTGAAAAATCTGCATGTCCAGGAGTATCTAAAATATTAATTTTTGTATTCTTATAGGTAATTGCTGTATTCTTTGCTAAAATGGTAATGCCTCTTTCTCTTTCTAATGCATTTGAATCCATTACACGATCTTCCACTACCTGATGTTCCTTAAATGTATGAGAGCTTTTTAAAAGCTTATCCACTAAAGTTGTTTTACCATGGTCAACATGGGCAATGATTGCTATGTTTCTAATATCCATATAACTGCCTCCAAAACAAAATTTATTATATCAAAAAATAAAGAATATATCTATATAAAAGC
>CAMWJY010000174.1 GCA_947174685.1 uncultured Mollicutes bacterium
CCTCATTTCTATTTGTCAAGTAAAGCGCTTTACTTTCATACATTTTCATATAAATATAGAAAATTTAGATAATTCATGTAAATAAATGGTAAAAAATAGTATAAAACTAGTGTATGTTTATATAATGCTATATGCTTATCAACTAAAAATCCCTAAGATTTTATCCTTAGGGATTAAGTATTTTTATGAAACCAACTTTTTTATATGGCTCTTTTCTATTAAAATCATAAAGGTATGCAGAGGTGGTTTGAAATATAAAAAATTCCTTCTACTTTTTTAAATGGTTTTACCCTATACTTCCTCAAAAGGAATAACTCTTTGGTTTTCCATTTCCTTATTCCTATGAGATATGAAGAGAATCGTCTTATGAAGCTTAGTTAAACGACTCATAATTAATTCTTCATTATGGCTATCTAAAGCACTTGAAAACTCATCTAACAATAGAATAGGTCGATTACTTAATAATGCAATAGCAATCCAAATTCTTTGAATTTGTCCTAAAGAAAGACCACTACCTCTTTCCTTAAGCACTGTATCTAAACCATCAGGAAGCTCCAATAATTCATCATAAATGTTGGTTAGTTTCAAGGCTTCTATAGCCTCTTCCTTACTTTTGCCGGTTAAAATATAAATATTTTCTGCAATACTTCCACTAAATAATATATTTTCCTGAGGAACATAGCTAAATAAAGCTCTTGATACTGGATACTCTTCATTTTGATATCTCATATATATTCTTCCTGCATCTGGCTTTAAAAATCCCATTAGTAGCATAAACACTGTCGTTTTTCCAATTCCTGATGGTCCCTGAAATAAAACAATTTCATCCTTTTTGATTTCAAAGGAAAAATCCTTTATTACTGGTTGATCATGATATGCAAAGCTAACATTCTCAAATACAATGGAATCAAAGTCTTGTATTAGTTCTTCTTTATTCTCTTGATTTAACAAATATACATCCTGGATTCTTTTCTTTGAAGCCTGTGCTAAATTATATTGATTCCATAGAGAAGAAAAGGAAATTAAAGGTGTTTGAATATTATTTAATAATTGCACTAGGGCAATCATACTACCATAAGTTAATAATTGTATACTTATTCCATAAGCTCCATAGCATAAGGCAAATAAATAAATGATATTACTAAAGCCAAAAAAACCACTATTCGCAACAAATAATATACGGTTTCTCTTTCTTTTGGCATCTATCTGATTTTTATTTAATGTATCAAAATGAGAATTAGAATAGCTTGTTGCATCATAAGCCTGAATCAATTTCATCTGAGCAATAGATTCTAATATATACCCATTGAATTTACCTTCACTTTCTAATACCTTATGATGATGTGGACGAATCAGCTTAGAATATAGCTTGGCAAGTCCAAAGCCTAAAATACCACAGCTTAATATCAATACTAAAAACCAAATATCTATATAAACTACAATTCCTATCGCCAAAATTAGTCTAGTCGCCTGTCGAACAAAATTAGGAATTGTATCTAATTCCTTACGAATTATATTATTAATATCTGTTGTAAATAGCTGTTCTATTTGCGCTGTATGGTAAGCTGCAACTTGACTATATTCATTTTGAAATATTCTATAAAATAAATCCTCCTTTATTTCTTTTTCTCTTTTCAAAGAAAAACGGAAATAAAGTACTCCCTCTAACATGTATAAAAGGATATCCATTATAATAGCTACACTTACTCCGATAATATTCCAAACTAACGGCATTAAGTCAGGATGTTCTAGCTTAGAGGCTGCAACTGCTATATCCACTAAATTACTTGTTAAAACGGGAATAGCAAGTAAAAAACAAGAGTAAAAGAAATCTACAAAGGATAATATAACACTATATTTCTTTTTTGATATCATAATGCTTTACCACAAAACCAACGAAAAAGCTTAAAGCGCACTAAAAAAGAATACATGCGATATTTTAAGCCCTTTAGATTGTATTGTTTTTCCTTTCCTTGTTTTTTATAGGCAATCACCTTTCCGATACATTGATTAAAGGCAATCCCAGGCTCCTCTTGAGTCTGATGATCACCAACAAAGGTATAGGAATCCTTCTTTATCCTTCTAATTCTATGAAGCACAAATTGTTTGTTTTCTCTTTGATAAAAAACAATATCTCCTTTTTTTAATTTAGTTATTGCCTCTAAAACAACTAAATCATTTGTATGGAGTAAAGGCTGCATACTTGTCCCATGTACAGGAAAAGAAAAGGTTTGTCCCTTTTGAAATGCTTCAAGAATTAGAGGGTAAAAATCCTCAACCTTAATCATGATAAATACCACGCTTTTTTAATTCATCAATAAATTCTAAAATATCTGGATGAACCACCTCATAGGATACCTCATATTCTTCCATCATTTTAGCAGCGATTTGTTCTACTGTTTTATTTTCCTTTAACTGTTCGTAAATGAAGGCTCCTGTATCAGATACATTATAAACCTTACTAAAATCTACCCCTCCATCAGAAAGTGGAATAATCATATATTCTTTTCCGACATGCTTTAAAATATAATTTTGATTTATAGGCATAAATCCATCTCCAATCTCTTCTTTAAAATTGTTACTGCCTCTTCTTCCATATTACAACCATAATAATAAATAGGCAGTTCTAATATTTTATCAACGATGACATTCCAAGCCTCGATAGAATCCTTTTTAGGAGCTTCAATTTGACCTAATAAAAGACGCATAGCTTCGTGTGGCTCAAGTTTTTTTACTACATTCGTTTTTGACTGATATAAAAATACTATACAAGACAAAGGTGCCACTATATTTTGATGAATTTGATGCTTACCACTCCAAGGATTAGAATAAAGCATCAATTGATTATTTTCTAAGACCATAATGTTTTTATCATCATTTAAAGTAACCGCATCAGTATATGTTCTCCATAGTCTTGCATGAGTACTTTTCCCAGTTCCACTTTTAGCACTAAATAGAATTCCTTTATTTTGATATACAATGGAGGAAGCATGAATAAATAAGGAATCCTTTTTTCTATTTAATATATAAAGTAGCGCATACTGACTTAATAGATATTCTGTGACAAAATCCTGTAGTTTTAAGTATAAGTCTATTTTTTCCTCTCGATAAATAATTGCTCCTACAATCCTTTGATTACTTTTTTGGATTTGAATAATAGATGAATCCTGTTCATAAAGATCATAAAATTCTGTCTCTCGTGTCTTATTTCCTTTTGGTATAGGAAATGAATCTAAGTGACTTTGAATGAAGTAATCAGCAGCTTGATCTGTCTGATAAGATTCTAAATTGTTAAAATCTTTTTCATATTTCAAATCTATATTTATATTTATA
>CAMWJY010000175.1 GCA_947174685.1 uncultured Mollicutes bacterium
CCCCCCCCCCCCTTTTTTTTTTCACGCCGACGCCGCCATACGAGAAGCTCAGGAGTCTCGTGGGCTCGGCGATGTGTATAAGCCACAGGTTCATGGCATGTATCTGCAGAACAAGTGCAGATGTTTGTTACAACCGCAAGTGATTATTTATTCTGGGTATGGATAGTAATTGGTGTATTCATTATTTTCAGAAAATGGATTAAAAAATAAAAAAGAAAGGAAATGATATTATGTCTAAACAATACCAAATTAAACAAGTTGAAACGAATGAAAGAGGCCATAAGGTAACTACAACTGTTTCTACAGATGATGTAGAAGTAGTTAAGGCCTTGATTGGTTCAAATAACAAGTCATCTTCAGAATCTAAGAAGTCTGCAGCATCAGCAAAGAAAGCTTCATCGAATAAAACTACTAAGCCAGGCAATAAGAAGGGAGTAGTCATCGATGCAGAGTTTAAAGAAGTTAAAGGCAGTAAAAAATCAAAGCCTAAAGAAGCTAAAGCTTCAGCAAAGAAAACTGTAGCTAAGCCTAAGGCCTTACCTGCTCCAAAGCCAAAGGCAAAGGAATCTAAGCCTAAAAAAGAGGAAAAAAAGAAACCTGCACCAGCATCAAAAAAGCCTACAGAAAGCAAAAAGCCTGGAGTGTGTATCTTCAAGGATAAAACAGGCAGATTCACTGCATATCAAGAAATTATGGGATTTTCATTATATGATAAAAATTCTTGTGTACAACAACTCATGTTTGAAACAGATGCAGCTAAAGCCTTAAATATATTCAGTAATAAAATCAAGGAGATTTTAGCTGAAGAAAAGAAGAGAAAAAGTCCCTAAATTAGAGCAAAAAGAAATTAAGCATCTAAAGCCTGTTGTTAAAAAACAAGAGGCTACAAAGGCTTTACCAGCTCCTAAAACTAAAAAGGATTCCAAAAGCAAATTATCTAGAAAGTCTGTAGAAGCTAGAGCATCCATTATTCACAATTCAAGGAATTTGAATAGCACACAAGTACTTTATTCGAATAACAACTCGATGTCTGGAAGAAGAGGATCTAATTTAAAAAAAGACTATGAAGCCTGCAGAAAGAAAATAGAATTTTCTGGGCTTTCTCCATCACAGAAAAATAAGCTTTTGGATAAGCTATATAAGCTGTATGAACCTATCTTAAGATATGATAGTCAATACTATTCATGGGCTGTGTCTGGCCCTGCAAGATATCCAGGAGCAAAGATGGAAGCTATAGTAAATAGAAGAATGGAAGCTTCACAAAAATTTTATGATTGGTGGCATAGCATAGAATCACAGCTAGAAGAATCTACCAAATCTAAAAAGGTCCTGGAAAAAGAATCAGAACAGAATAAGATTCAAGCTATTAAAGAAATTAAAGATGGCTTTAATCTTTGGTATAATCGTTTGTTAAATGATGTAGAAGAATATCAAAAAAAGGGTAGAGATATAAAGTATAGTGTAAATGCAGCTATGGCACAATCATACGTAACTAAAGCTTTAAAGGCAGATACAGCACTTTACAAAGAACTATTTGAAAAGTTAAATAAAGTTTGTAACTTCAGCAAAAATTCAAACTTCTATAAAGGGTATAAATTAGTCAATGAAGGTAAGCTGTCAAGTGATTCCATCCAAAAGCAAGAAGCTGTAGATAACAAGCTATTGTATAAATGCTCTGATTATGAGGTAAGCAACCTAAAAATTCAAGCTGGTAAGCGTATTGCTATTAAATTTACTTTTTATCCAAAGCCTCAGCTTGTCTATGCCTTAAAGAGAAGAGGCTTTATATGGTATTCCTTCGGAGATTGTTTTATATGCAAGCCAGAACGCTTTGATTTAGAATGGGCCAAAGGAATCAAAACTCAGTATGAAAAATATTTATAATTTTCCAGTCAACTGGAAAGAAGGAGGAAAAATATGACTATTAAAAAAAGAAGTATTCCTGCTTTTGAAATGAAAAGAATTTTAAATAAGGCAGGACAAATTGAGAAAAGAATTATTGATAATGCTAGATGGATTTTTCTATCTAAAGATAAAAAATTTTATACTTTTGTAAGACCTAATCCTAATTATGTCAAAGGTAAGGGTATGCCTAAAGTATACAGATGCCGTTGGAATCGAGAAATAGAAGAGTTTACTTATTAAAGGAGAATGAATTATGCCGACAGAAAGAAGATTAAATATGAGTACCCAGTCTCAAAAAGTGCTTAAATTTGAAGTTGGAAAAGTTTATTATACACGTTTTGCCAATAATCATGATACTATTATCAAAGTAAAGATTATAGCTAGAACAGAGAAAACTATTAAGTGGATTCAACTTTCTCAATATAAAAAGCCAGAAGTAAAAACTTCACGTCCGTTTGTATTTGAAGGAGTAGAAAACTTTTATCCAACAGGAAGATATTCTATGGCTCCAGTCATTAGTGCAGATTGGATCTATGGCAAATCCAAATGGTAAAAGGAGATTACTTATGCCAAAGAAAAACTATGATTATGGATCTTCAGTTATTTCTACAGATTTGAAATACGAGTTTAAAGAAAATTCTATAAGAGAAACTAAAATCGAGGGTAGATTCTTTCTAGAACTAAAAGTATATTGTGGGAAAAGATTGATGTATCAGACATCAAAGGATTATAAAAATGTTACTATTAATACAGCAATAAGAGATCTGTTTAAAAATAAAGTAGAAAAGCAAACTACTTTCCATAAGGGATATAATTATTTTGCTACATTTAAGGTTTATGAGATGAAACCAGTTAGAAGACCGATATATAAAAAAACAGATACATACATCAATACGGAAAGACGTAAGTATCTGTTACAGGAACGTATTAATATTTATTTTTAAGACGAGCGACTTCTTCAAGTCGCTTTTTTTCAAATTTTTCTTCATCAAAATGCCAGTCATTAGCTAGGTTTAATTCATTTGGAAAAATTCTAGAATAAACATGAGATAAGAAGAATCCAAGTTCATCAGAAATTCCTTGATTATTAAAATCTATGTATCTAGGTGGTAGTGCATCTATTGAATGTGGAAAGAATGAATTTGCTTCTGCGATATGGTTGCATTGCTTTACATGAGGAAAATTACATCTGGTCCAAATATAGTCTCTGTTATATATTTTATATACTCTAGCTGCATAATATCTTTTGTCATCTTCATCATAAAAGTCAACGATATCTCCCTCATGTATTGTGAAGCCAGCATCGTTGGTTACTTCAGGAATAAAAGGATATTCTTTGTTCCACATGATATTATTTTTAAAATCGTTACCATATTTATTAACCATTTGAACCACCTACAAAGAATATCTCATAAAAGATAATTC
>CAMWJY010000176.1 GCA_947174685.1 uncultured Mollicutes bacterium
TTATCCTTTCTAGTTATTATTATGTTACCAAATTTATTCTTTCATACAAATAAAAAGTGAAATGACTATATTTCAATCATTCCACTTTTAGCTAACATTATGATTGCTTGAGTTCTACTTGTAACTCCAAGCTTTCCTATCACATTTGAAATGTGATTTCGTACGGTTTTATCACTGATATGTAATTTATCAGCAATTGATTTTGTTGTTTCGTTTTGAATTAATAACTTAAATATTTCTAGCTCTCTAGGAGTTAAAAAGTGACCGTTCATAGGAACCTCCATTATTTCCATTTTATATTATGCAAGGAAAATATAAAAGGTTAATGGTTTTACCAACTTTTATTCTTCTATAAGCTCAAAACGATATTTTTGAGTAGCTTCAGGATATTTTTCATGATCCACTTCACTTAAAAACATATCTAGTGGTCTAACCCATAAGCTTCTATCCTCATATAATCTTCTATAAACCACCATTTGTTCCTTCGTTTCAGAATCATATGCTATATCCTCTACAAAATAATACTTTCCTTTAAAATGACGATAAATTCCTTTAATTTTAAGAGTTCTCATAGATTCACCTACTGTTTTGTAATTTTAAGAGCTTGATGATCTGTACCATAATCAATAATCTCTATCTTATAGGTACCTGATTCCTTTGCAGTTATATTTTTATTGCTACCTACAGAGTCAAATAATGTATTGTCTACCAAATCCTCATAATTGAATTCAGAGGTCCATGAGGAATCTGCCACCTTAAATTTTTGATTTGCCTCTAAGTAAATAACAAGCGTTGGAATTCCATTTTCAAGCTTCAAATTATACTTCTTTTCTAGATGATCCCAGTTATTCATCTCTCCTCTTAAATAGTAGGAAGTATAGGATTCTTCTTCCTCTTTATTCCAAGTAAAAGAATTGAATGTCTCTTTTTTCTTTTGGAAATAAACTGCAATAGATAAATTCTTGTTGGTGTGAATATTGTCATCTTCCTTTAAAGAAAATTCTACTTTCTTACCATTGACTTTTTCTCCTAAATCTAGGTGAGCACTATAATTCTGTTTTACCTTATTGAAATAAGATTCAAAGGTGACTATATTTAAGCAATTATTTATAATTGAAGAGATTGCCTTTAAATAGTCATCCTTTATAGTCGGATTTCCGGATTCTAAAATCGTTTTATTGAAAAAGGCAGTATTATTTTTTGCATACCCTGTAGTATCGTCAAAAGGTTGACTTAAGGCACCATGATGTCCTATAGGTGAGGCATCCTTTCCCATTGAGCCTAATACTCTATCGTGATCTGTTGGTATAAATATAGCCTGATTGGTATCCTTTAAGAAATATAAATAGGTATTATTGGAGTTTCCTCTTAAATCATCTGGATCTCCAAGCAAATAGGATATAGCTAAATACTTGATAGTATTATCATAAATCATATCTGTTTCTAGGAAGCTAGCAAAATCTTTTGTATCCGTTTCTTTAATCTTCTTTATAAATCCCTTTATAGCTTCATGCTTAGAGGTCTTTTTATTTGTTTTTAAATCATAAACAAAACCAACCTGCTTAAATTTTTGATGTTCCTTTACTTGATATTCTACACCAAATAATCGGTCATCTAAATTGTCTAAAGTAGCTCCTACATTCGTCCAACCCATTTTATATAAATCTCCACCAGCTGAGGCAGAAACTACATTTCTTTTAATAAAAGACTTATCAATGTCCTCTACTGCCAAGTAAACTCCTAAATTATTTACTTCTCCATCTATTTTCATTTCTACTTGAACAGGGTTGGAGTGAGGAGCTAAAAGCCCATTTGCACGATAGGTCTCAAAGGCATAATATTCCTTTAAATATGTGGTATCTTGATTCTTATTCCATCTAATATTTAACTTCTCAATTCCAAAGAATTCTCTATTATCTCGATACTCTAATGCCTTCGCATCAGTCCATTTCATTGGAGTCTTTGTAAACTCATCATCAAAGGTCGCAGTAAAATTCAGCTTATAATGACGCAAGTTTATATTTCCGTCATCATCTAGAATAGCACCTCTCGAAGTATTTCCCTTTTGTCTTATACCAACCTGTTCATAATGGAATAAAAGCTCATCCATCCGAATATCTAGATTACATATTCTATAGGATTCCTTATTCCCTGTTTCATAATCCTCGTTTAATTTGTTTAATTCCTCTTTAGAGATATCTATGGAAAGCTTTATCTTTTCATCAAGAGAAAAGAAATCTAAAAGTCCTTGTCTATACTCAGATTGAAAAACACCATTTACTTCACCTTTTACCTTTTTAGTAAGGCTTTTATACTCAGCTTCTAATGATTCAGTAGACTTAGAATCATCAACATATTTTACATAGTCTCCATACTCCCCTAAAGCATAGATATTCTTAGGGGCATCATTATTATTGTTGTTTTGATTATTGTCATTACTGTTGTTGTTATTTTGATTATCATTTTTTGGTACACATGCAAAAAGAGAAAACAGCAAAAATAAAAAGCACAATCCTATTTTTTTCATATTTCATCCCTCATATCGTTTAATATAATCTCATTATAGTATAAAATGCAATAGAATGCAAATAAATTTGCTTTAACTAAGGGATAAGAAAAGAAAAAAAAGATTATTGACAAAAATCAATAATCTCTTATTCTTTAGTTTAGTTACTCTTAGTTACCTTTGTAATATGTGGCTGAGCAGATCCATACCAATATAAGAATGCCTCAATTGCAACCTTATCTCCAACCTGTAATGCTTCAACTGCCTTATATACATCTGAATCCTTATCACATAAATAAGATTCTACTACTGCAGAAAGAGTATTTGTACCATCTGTAAAGGAAATATAAATGTCATCTCCTCTATTCTCACCTTTATAGGAGAAAGCAGATGTGCCATCTTCTTGTGCAACTACCTCTAAATTCTTAAAGGTAACAGCCATATTTTGGTATGGCAATAAATCCTTACCTAATTGATCAGTTAAATCCTTAGGATTTGCGATAAATTTCTTTACATCTAAAATCTTATAGGTTGCCTCAGCGCCTGCTGATAAGCCATCAATTTCAACCTCTCCATTCCATTCGGACTTATTTCCTGTAACTTGGATTTTAGTTCCAATAGTTAACTTCTTATCATAATCATCCTTTGAACAAGGAAGGTTATAAACAAAATATCCACCATCTTGATCCTGTAAATAGAAGGTTGCAACACCTACTCCATCATTTTCCCACCAAGATTGTTTTCCTTGAATATATGCCGCAATTGTAACAGTAGAGCCTTTTTCTGCTTCAATATATTCTGCATGAGTTAAAGC
>CAMWJY010000177.1 GCA_947174685.1 uncultured Mollicutes bacterium
GCAATATATTCTGCATGAGTTAAAGCATTTGTCTCCTCTACTTCCTTACATGAAGCGAATAAGCATAAAGATAATATACTTACAAATATTGCAAAAAATTTTTTCATTTTGAAATCCCCTCACATCTTTTAATTTCATACTTATTATATTTTTTTTGATAAAATATGTCAATAAATCTATGAAAATAATTGAAAAAACAATACTTTTTTCTATTATTTTACCTCATATGTCGACAACTTATACCTGGTATTCACAATGGAATATAATTCCTTTACACCCTTCTTATCCTGATATTTTTCATTAAACATAGCTTCAATAAGATACCCTGCCGCAGATCTACATAAGGAGGAACCATTAAATACAGGAGTTACAAAGGTATGATCCATCTGATCCATAATTAATTTTGTAGCAGCTCTTTTAACCTCATATTCATCTGGGTTTTCCAAATAGGCTTTGAATTCTTCTGATTCTATGGCAGTTGAGGTTACTGGTAAATATCCTTCTGTTTTAGAAAATGCAATTTGGGTCGGGTTAGTCAAAAGATATTGCATAAAAAGCCAAGAAGCTAAAACCTCCTGAGGATCTTCCTTATAAAACAAGCACATAGATGGACCTTGTGAAATCATATAAGGATTCTTTTCATCCACTTGAGGAATCATAGTAACTAACGTATCAAAATCTACAAGCTCAGAGGCAGGAATATCTAAAAGAGGAGCTTTAGTTCCAATCCAGGTTGAACCAGCCGTAGAGTCAATTGCAAATATGCATTGCCCCTTATTAAAGAAATTTCCAGGATAGCTAACTCTCTTAAAGGTATCAAAATATCCTTCATTTATCGGGTCTACTAAGCTTAGAAGCATATCGCTGGCATCATCACTTAAAAACATAACCTTGCCCTTTGCATCAGTATAGGCATATCCATATTGCTTACAAAGCTGGATGAACATATTATCCGTTGACTTATAAATCAAAGGAATCATTGTACTTCCATCCTTTAAAGATTTCTCCTTTGCATAAGAACAAATCTCCCAAACATAATCCCATGTAAATACAGAAGGAATAGAAAATCCATTCTCTTCTAAATAGGTTTTATTTACATAAAGAGCCTCTGTAGATCTCATAAAAGGTAAAATACAATAGTGATCAGAAATTTTACATTCAGATAAAAATTTAGGTAATATATTCTCTTCTCTTATGGAATCAAATTTAACCTCACTTCCACCGAAGCCATATCTTTTATCCTTCATTAATGTATCTAGAGGAACTATAACATCTCCACCCTCCATATAGGTAGCTACATGGTCTGGATAAGCTATAGAGATATTTGGTGTAGTCTTCGTTGAAATGTTCCTAATAACATCAGAATAGATTACTGTATAATCATTGTACTGAACTACATTAATATGAATATTTGGATAAAGAGCTTCAAACTCTTCTACTGCCTGATTAAAAATAGCCTGTTGAACCTTATTGGTATCATTCTTTGCCCAAAAGGTAATCTCATGTGATTTCGTTTCATCAAAGACCTCCGGAACCTCAAAATCAATTAACTCAACAGCATTTTTCTTAGGAACAAGCCTTCCATGACAGGAAGTAAGCACACATAGTAAGGCTAATATACTTATACATAACATCAACTTCTTTTTCATACTTCTTACCCCTTTGATCCACTTCTAGCAACGCCAGACATAATCTGTTTTCTAAACACAACAAATAATAAAAGTAAAGGAAGAGAAATACACACTACAGCAGCCATCATTCCAGGAATGTCTGCCTTTCCCATACTTTGTTCTTTAATCAGCTGAATTCCATTGCTTACTAGGTAAAAGTCCTTATCTGTTGTAATAAGTCTTGGCCAAACATAAGAATTCCAGCACTCAATTAGCTTTAAAATTGTAATCGTAATAATTGTAGGCTTAGAAAGTGGAACTAAAATCTTCCACAAATATTTAAAATCTGAGGTCCCATCTACCTTTGCAGCAAAATAGACATTATCTGAAACCTGCATAAAATTTTGTCTTAATAAGTAAATATAAAATACAGATAAAATAGAAGGTAAAATTAAACCTGTAAAGGTATTTCGCCAGTCTAAATTAACTATAGTTACATAGTTCGTAATTATCACTAATTCGGTTGGAACCATCATCATCGCCAAGAATAACACAAAAACTACATTCTTTCCTCTAAACTCAAGTCTTGCAAAGGCAAATGCTGCAAGCAAGGAAACAATAACCATAAGAAAGGTTGTAGTTATAGAATACACTAATGTATTTACCATATACTGTCCTAGCTTTGCAACTGTCCAGGCAGAGATATAATTTTCTAATGTTGGCTTAAGCACAATAAACTGTGGTGTTGTTTCTGAATTATAGGCTGAATAGGTTTTAAAGGAGGTTAAAATCATCCAAAAGAATGGGAAAATAACAAATATAGCCCAAACAGTCAAAAGAAAATAAATGATAATGTTTCTAATAATTCTAGCTTTATCCTTCATCTTAAGACCTCCTAATAATATACCTTTTTCTTACTGATTAAAAGATTAATACAAGTAATCGTAAGAATGATACAGAATAACAATATTGCAGCTGCTGAGGCATAGGATGGATATCCTCCTGTCTCAAAATAAAGCATATTATAGACATAGCCTACAATTGTATTCATTTCTGAAGAATTTAAATCCTCTCCAAATAACGCAACTGCATTACTATATTCCTTAAATGCCCCAATAAAGCCTGTGATAATTAAATAGGAAATCATCGGAGAAATCATCGGAACTGTAATCTTGCGGAACATCGTAAATCTGCTCGCATTGTCCAGCTTTGCAGCATAGTAATACTGCTTATTTACGGATTGTAGGGCTCCCACTAATACTAAAATCTTAAAAGGCATAACTGTCCATATGATATAAAATCCTAAAACCAACATCTTTGCCCAGTATGGACCACGAATAAAATCTACAGGCTTGATATGAAACCATCCTAATACCATATTCACTAGTCCATTACTCATTGGTGTTTTATCAAATAGAATCAAGAACACTAAGCCTACTGCCAAGGTATTGGTTACATAGGGTAAAAAGAATATCGTTTGAAATACTTTCTGAAGGGGCTTAATGCTATTCAAACCAACTGCCAATAAAACAGCTATTGCAGTAGATATAGGTACAGTAATTAAAATGATAAAGGAGTTTTTAACTGCGCTTAAAAAATCAGGATCCTTTAAAACATATTGATAATTTTCTATTCCTACTCCTGTATAGGTTTGACTTACAAAGGTGAAATTTTCTTCAAAGGAATAAATGACTACATCTATTAATGGA
>CAMWJY010000178.1 GCA_947174685.1 uncultured Mollicutes bacterium
CCAGTATTGTTATTTAGCAATCTATATTTAGAAGATTTAAGAACAATAAATTGGAAATTTGTAGGCTTTGCTGCAGGTGCAATACTCCTCCTTTTCCTAATTGGACTTGCATTAGTATTATTTGTTCCTGATAAAAAACAAAAAGGAGTTATTTTACAGGCTTGCTTCAGATCGAATTATGCAATCATTGGTATTCCTCTTGCAACGATGCTAGGAGGGGAGGCAGCAAAAGTAGAAGCATCTGTTGTTGCAGCTGTAAGTGTTCCTCTTTTTAATATGCTAGCAGTGATTGCACTTAGTATATTTGATCATGATGAAAATAAAAAGATTTCCGTTAAAAATATTCTATATAAAATTATAACAAATCCACTTATAATAGGTGTTGCAGTTGGTTTAGTAGTTTGTGGCATAAATATGATCATAAATTCAAAAGGAGGAAATGTTGAACAATTCTTAAATAATTATGTTAAATTTATTCCTTCTACAATTGAAAAAGTAGCAGGAATAGCGACTCCACTAGCATTAATCGTTTTAGGAGGAAAGTTTGAATTTACAGCAGTAAAAAAATTATGGAAGCAGTTAACCTTCTCTGTTACCTTGAGATTGTTCATAACTCCAGCAATTTTCCTAGTGATTGCATATTTTATTGGGTTTAAAGATTCAACACAGTTTGCCATATTAATTTCTTTATTTGCAACACCAATAGCTGTTTCAAGTGTTCCAATGGCTGCACAAATGGGGCAGGATGAGGAATTGGCTGGACAAATAGTTGTTTGGACTAGTGCAATCTCTGCCTTTAGCTTATTTGCTATTATAATGATTTGTGCTTCGATTGGTATATTTTAAAAAATTATGAAATGCAGCAACCATCTAGTCAAGAGGACTGATGGTTGTTTTTTTTGGCAAAATAAAAGAGCTAGACTTGCTAACTCTTATATTTTTTCTAACACAGTTTCCATGAATTTTTTCGTGTCCTCGAACTCTTCGAACTTAGCTGCAAAAAATTCATCGCCCATAGCTACTGCTAAAACTTTGCTCATACGCTCATGCATCATAACTTGTGTTGGATATAGTTTTTTGATTTCTTCATAGGTGTATTTATATTTTAAACGATCTCGCCTTCCTACAAAACAGCAGTAGTACTTTGGATAGTCTAAGACGACATTTTTAATTTTGTCATAGCAGATAATATCTGCATAAATTTGGTAGGTATCTACGGATTGACCGAAGTTGATAAGATCTGGAGCTGGTCCTCCAGGTGGTCTCATATTGACCTCTAGCGCTACGATGTCCCCAACCTTACCAAGGCCTTTCTTTTCCTTGCTTAATCTAAAAAATTCTAGATGAAAATATCTTGAATGAATATGAAAGGCTTTTAAAACCTTGGAGCCCGCTTCATAAATATCATTAGGGATTTCTTTATTTACATAATAGGTGACTTCAAGATTTTCATTGACTATATCCATAATAGAAGGAGGAAATACTTCATTATCGCAGAAAACAATATTACTATTAGAATCACAAATGCCATCTAAAGAGGTAATATTTCCTTCAATAAATTCTTCCATAATATAAGGAACCTGAAAGCCTCCCTTATAGAAGTTTCTTAAATCCTCTTCATTTTTGATTTTGTAGGTAGCGGCAGCTCCAACTCCAACATTTGGTTTTACTACAACAGGATACCCAACCTTCTCAATGAACTTTAAATCCTCTTCAAAGGATTTACAGAAAACATATCGAGCAACAGGAATACCTGCTTGAATATAGTAATCCTTCATAAGAGATTTAGAAGTATAAGCAATGACATCATCTATCTTTGAGCCATTAATATTAAAGTCAGTTCTTAATCTTGCATCCTGTCGTAACCAATATTCATTATTGGACTCTAAGAAATCTATTTTACCATATTTGAAAGCAAAGAAAGCGACTGCACGATAAACCTCATCATAGGATTCTAAAGAATTGACTTTATAATATTCTGTTACAGAATCCTTTACACATTGTCTTAATTCATTATATGGTGTGTCTCCTATTCCTAATACGTTTACACCATTTCTTTTTAAACGATCACAAAAATTATAATAATTTGTGGGAAATGCTGGCGAAATGAATATAAAATTCATGAAAATCCTCTTCCTTTCGTATAAAATATAAAATATTATAGCATAAAAAAAAGCAGTTGTGAAGTGATTTGTCTTGTTTATCTTAGAATAGTGTTGTATAATAAACATAAAACAAATCTAAGGAGGAGTATTTATGAAAAATCCAATTAAATCTTATTCCTTTTGGGTAAAAATATTTGCTGCAGCATTATTACTTACTTTAGGAATCTGGTTAATTATTGATGTGAATACAGGAGAGAAGTTAGCAACATTTCTTGTACTTATGTTTACAGGCTTAGTTGCAGGAATTTTTGCCTTAATCAGGGTCATTCCCTTGCTGCGTACATTAAAAACAGGACTAGGTCGTTTAACTTGTATCATAGAAATGGCTATTCATATAGGTTTAGCTGTGGGAATGATTTTTGCTGCAATTACTAAGCTTACGAGTGAAGAATCTGAATTTGCGGATTTTGTATATAAATATTATAGATTTGTAATTGCATTCTTTTTGTATACTAGCGTTGTTTCCTACTTCATATGTACAGTATTATGTAAAGAAGAAACAGATAAAATCAAATTTTGGGTACATATTGGATTGCTTACTCTAATATGTGTTATTTGTGCAATTGAATTTAAGGGCAGAACTATTGCCTGGATTATAGCTATAGTTGCATTATGCTGTGGTGTCTTCTTAATTGGTGAAGGTGGAATGGGATATAATCGTTACCGTAAAGGTATTGCCAAAGAACGTGAAGAAAAGGAAGAAGAACAAGATGCACCAGAGGATGGTTTAGAAGCACCATCAGATGAAGACCTCATTATACCTATGATAGATGATGAGCCAGAGGATTCAATCCATATCAATTAAGTCATTTTATGAAAAAGGAATTTGTCGTTCCTTTTTCTTTTTTTAACCAAATGTTAAATAAGCGTAATAAAATTTTTAAAATTTTTTTCTTTTTACATTTTCAAGCTTTTTTTAAAATTTTTCTCAAAAAAATAGGGTTTTGAATACTAAAGTAATATGTAACTTAAGGTTTGAATTCATAGCTAGGAAAAATGAAAAAATGGGGCAAATTACCCCGTTTGCAAACCCTAAAAAAGTGTGCTATGATAGTTATGGACTTAGGTCTGCTTAGGAGGTTTCTATGAACAAAGCACACGCTTCAAATGAAACTATTGAACGTGTAAATGGAGGTTGGCTAG
>CAMWJY010000179.1 GCA_947174685.1 uncultured Mollicutes bacterium
AATTGATTTGTTCCTTAGTTAAATTGGGTACAATGAGATTATCCTTAATTGCATCTGTGTGAATATGATAATTCAGTTTGGCTAGTTCTCTTTTTGCATTCCAGCCAAGTTCCTTTTGTTCATTTTTCTTTAGTCTTTGAAATTCTTTAATTAGATATAACTTAAATTCAGCAGATATCCAACTTGCAAATTCAAAAGCAATATCTTTATGAGCAAACATTCCGCTATTATAGCGACCTGCAGATACTACTAATGAAATCACCCCACATTGTTTAATAAGAGTGTTAGGTGATATAACGAAAGAATTTAATCCAGCATTTTTTGTAACCGTATCGAATTCGACACGGTTAAATAAAGGATTATTAAGTTCCTCCCATACAGCAATGAAATGTAAAGTTTCCTTACTCTTAAGCCAGCTATAAACTACAAATCTTGGATCTTTGAAGTTTTTAGTTTTTGCCATATCTGTTAAAGAAATATAATCTTCCTCATTGATTTTTTTAAATTGTATACTACTGCCATCCACTAATATTTCTTTATTAGCCATTATTCTCCTCCTCATAGACACTAAATATTACTGCTAATATTATAGCATTTCTGAGGGAGAAAATCTTTAATTGATAAAAAAGAATTTTATATGCATTTTATTGCAGTTTTTTAAGCTTTTTTTATCAATTTCTAGTTATATTATAAATAATACAAAGCTACATAGGCTTTAAATTTCGATTCAATCGATCAACCATCCAAGCAATTCTCTTTTTTCGTCCTTCTTCTGTCTTTGCATCTAGATATGCTTTCGTATAGGTTTTCTTTACAGAATTCGACATTGCAATAAAATTTGTATATGCAGGCTCATACTCTTTTAATACTTTAGAAAGATCTTCAATTTGTTCTTCTGTGATTTCTATTTTATTAGATACATTCCATTGACCGTTTTGATGAGCCTCTTTAATTTTCTTTCTTCCGTACTCTGTCATTCTTCCTTGCTGTTCTAAGCTTTTAACCAATGCCTTGTTTTTCTCTGACCATTTACTATTTTCTCTACGCATAGAGAAATATTTCCTATAGGTTTTATCATCTATACTTTCTATCTGTCCATCAATCCATCCAAAGCATAAGGCTTCTTCTAGTGCTTCATTTGCTTTAATCGTTTTAGGTCCTCCTGCTTTACCAAATAAAATCCAAATTCCATTATTTGATAAACAGTTTTGATTAAGCCACACTCTAAATTCTTCTCTATCTTTAAATATGAGTATATCGTTCATAAGATTTCTCCTTTCAATTGAATATAACGAAAATGAAAGAACAAAAGGTGAAGCCTACAAGTGTAGAAATCACCTTGCCTTTTATTCTAATTCTAATTTACCTGTATATAGCTTATAATAAATACCTTTTAACTCAAGAAGCTCTTCATGAGTGCCACGTTCCATAACCTTCCCATGCTCTAAAACCAAAATAGCATTGGCGTTACGAACTGTAGAAAGACGATGGGCAATAACAAACACAGTTCTATTCCTCATCAGCTTATCCATTCCCTCTTGAACTAAACGCTCTGTTCTAGTATCTATTGAAGAGGTTGCCTCATCAAGAATTAAAACTGGTGTGTCTGCAACAGCAGCCCTTGCAATACTTAAAAGCTGACGCTGTCCCTGGCTTAAATTACCACCATCTGCAGTTACAAGTGTATCATAGCCTTGAGGAAGTCTTTTAATAAACTGATGTGCATTCGCTAGCTTTGCAGCCTCCTCTACTTCCTGATCACTTGCAGATAATCTACCATAGCGGATATTTTCTCTTATCGTTCCGGTAAAAAGATGTGTGTCTTGTAATACAATACCCAAAGAATGTCTTAAAGAATCCTTTTTAATCTCAGAAATTTCGATTCCATCATAGGTGATAGTTCCACCTTCAATTTCATAAAAACGATTGATAAGATTCGTTATGGTCGTTTTACCCGCACCAGTAGATCCTACAAATGCAATCTTTTGTCCAGGCTTTGCATATAAACTCAGGTTAGTTAGAATTGGCTTCCCAGGGAAATAAGAAAAATCAACATTAAAGAAACGAACATCTCCCTTAAGTGGAATTTCTTCTCCATCTGGCTTTTTCCAAGCCCATTCTTGATTTGAGGCGCGAACTAGTGTAATCTCTCCTTCATCTATTTCAGGTTTTTCATCCATAAGCTTAAATAATCTTTCCGCTCCTGCCAAACCATTTAATAATAGATTGGACTGATTTGTAACTTGATTAATAGGCATTGCTGCTTGTCTAACAAAAACCAAATAAGAAGCTATACCGCCTAATGTAAAGGAAATAAAAGGTACATAACCTAGAGCAATCAAACCACCTAATATCGCAACAATTGCATAATTAATATAGGAAATAGAAACAACCATAGGAACCATAGACATAGAATATTTTAAGGCTGTAGAACCAGCTTCTCTTAAGGCTTCATTTTCTTTCTTAAATCTTTCTATATTTGCTTGTTCATGATTAAAGACTTGAACAACCTTTTGTCCACTGATTGTTTCTTCTACGAAGCCATTCACACGGGCCATAACTCTTTGTTGATCCCCAAAGGCTTTTTTACTTTTTTTAGAAGCATAAACAATATAAGTGGTCATAATTATATAGCAAGTAATCACAACAAGAGATAAGAGCCAATTTAAAACAAATAATAGAATGATTAAACCAGCTACTTGAATACTATTTGATATAAGCATTGCAAATGCATTATTTAAGGCTTCACTTAAAGTATCTATATCATTTGTATAGTTACTCATAATTTCGCCATGTGTCCTATGATCAAAGTAGGATAGAGGCAGCTTTTCCATTTGCTTAAAAATATCTCTTCTCATTTCAAAGATAATTTTTTGTGCTAATCGAATCATAATTTGAGAATATCCTAAGGTAGATAACACTCCTACACCATAGATGCCCACCTCTATAAGAATGACTATCCCCAGCTTAGAATACTCTGGATCCTTCGTATAGGTATCTATGATAGGTCTAAGCATATAGGTTCCTAAAAGATTAGCAGCGGCAGATAATGTAACTAATATTGCTACAAGCAGCATAAGAAACTTATGCTTCCCCATATAGCTTAACAATCGTTTGATTGTCTTTTTTAAATCGTTTGGTCTTTTAACAGAGGTTACTGGTGGCATTCTTGAGCACCTCCCAACTGTTGATGATAAAGCTCTTGATATATAGGAGAAGCTTTAAGCAATTCCTCATGAGTTCCCATACTGTATATTATACACATCTCCGAGCCCAAGAGACTCCTGAGCATATCG
>CAMWJY010000180.1 GCA_947174685.1 uncultured Mollicutes bacterium
AAAGAAGGTTGCTGAAGAGATAGACCAGTATATTAAAAACAAATATAATCAAGCATAAAGTTAAAGGACTAATTCAAAACATAATTGAATTAGTCCTTTTTTAATTCCCTTCTAGTGCCATATGCACTATGTAGCAATTTTAAAGAAGAGATAAAATATTTCAAATTTGTGATAGTAAATCCTTTCTCATAGTCCACTTTTATTTTACTTTTAAGAACTATATAAGATGATTATTTAGTTTTTATTTCTTCTTATCCAATTAATAAATACAACTAATTCATGAACAATAAGAGGAAGTAAGGATAACCCTAACATAATTCCCCATTCTATGCCTGTTAGACTATAAGTAGAAAATACTTCTTTTACTCCAGGTGTCTGTACAACAAAAAGCTGTAATAAAATACCAATAAAGAAAGCTATAAATAGCATCCAGTTCTTATCCTTAAAAATATGAATAAAGCTACGATTCACATTACTCATACCCAGCATATGGAATAGCTCACATAAGGCTAGAGTTGTAAATGCCATTGTTTGTGCTTGGTGAAGGAAGGTTGAATTAGAATTGTATAAGGATTTTATTTCAGCTAGAGAAACAGCTCCATGAATCCAGCCACAAGCAAAATAAGCAATAATTACAGCAAACGTAATTACAATACCATACCCTAAGGTTAAGATTAAACCACCATGGGCAAAGATACCTTCCTTAGAATCTCTAGGCTTTTCCTTCATAATATCCTTATCCTTTGGCTGCATACCTAAAGCAATAGCAGGTAAGGAATCAGTAACTAAATTTACCCATAACAGATGAATTGCAATTAGTGGTGTTGGAAGTCCTAAGCAGATTAACAAAAATAAAGCAAGCACTTCAGCAATATTACTACCTAAAAGGAAGAATACTGTTTTTCTAATATTTGCAAAAATGCCTCTTCCTTCTTCTACTGCCTTTTCAATAGATGCAAAATTATCATCCGTTAAAATCATATCTGCAGCACTCTTAGCTACATCTGTTCCTGTAATTCCCATCGCAATACCAATATTTGCAGTCTTTAAGCTTGGTGCATCATTCACTCCATCTCCTGTCATTGCAACAGTATTTCCAAGTGCCTGAAATGCGGATACAATTTCCACTTTATTTTGTGGGGAAACTCTAGCAAACACACGAGCTGTTTTGCAAACCTCTTTTAACTCTTCCTCATTTAAGGCATCTACCTCAGCACCTGTATAGCATTCCTCTAAGTGTTCACAAATCCCTAATTCCTTAGCTATCGCAAAGGCAGTATCCTTATGGTCTCCTGTAATCATTATAGTTTTAATTCCGGCAGTATTAAATTTTTCAACTGCCGCTTTAGCCTCTGGTCTTGGTGGATCTATCATAGCAACCAATCCAATAAATACCATATTCTCTTCTGTAATGCTAGATTCCTCTGTATATGCTAAAGCAAGTACACGTAAAGCCTTACTGGAAAAATAAGAATTGGCATCATTGATTTTCAGAATATCCTTTTCTTCAATCCTTCTAATCTTACCATTATCAATAATCTGTGTAGTTCCTTTTAGAATACTATCCACTGCACCCTTTGTATAGATAACTGAACCATTCTTTACTTGATGCTTTGTTGACATCATTTTGCGAACACTATCAAACGGTAATTCATCTACTCTAGGAAAATTCTCCTCTAATTTCTTTTTAGGGAAGCCAAAGGCATTTGCAAATAGAACTAAAGCTATCTCTGTAGGATCTCCATATAAACCTTCATCTACAGTAGCATTCGAACAAAGACTCATTCCCCTTGCTAGATGCTTAAGATCTTCTTCCTTATTTTCTTCTTTAAAATCATCCTTGGTAAAATAGTTGCCCCTTACAAAGGCCTCAACTACAGTCATACGATTTTGAGTTAACGTACCTGTTTTATCTGAACAAACCACTTGTACAGCTCCTAGGGTTTCTACACTTGGAAGCTTACGCACAACTGTATTTGCTTTAACCATCTTCTGCACACCAATAGATAATACAATTGTTACTACTGCTGGTAATCCCTCTGGTATGGCAGCAACTGCTAAGGAAATGGATGTCAGAACTGCTTCTATGTATGCCTCTAGCATTGTTCCCTTACCATCCACACAAATCCAAATAATATCTACAACTAAAACTGCAAAAACAATCAAAAGTGTTATCAGACCTAGACTTTTAGAAAGCTTTGCTAAAACCTTTTGCAGAGGTGTAGGCTCCACCTTTGTTTCTGATATCGCATCTGCTATCTTGCCTATTTCCGTTTGCATTCCTGTCTTTATGACGATACCTAAGCCACGTCCGTAGCTTACAGTAGTAGACATATAGGCACTATTTAAACGATCTCCTATTCCTATCTCATCATCGAAAACAAGTTCAGCATCCTTTTCTATTGGTACAGATTCCCCCGTTAAGGAGGATTCATTAATTTTTAAGTTTACACTTTCTATTAGACGTAAGTCAGCACCTACTGTATCGCCTTCTTCTAAAACAACAAGATCTCCAACTACAAGCTCACTAGCTTTTATTTTTTGATGCAGTCCATCACGTATTACTGTAGACTCAGGACTAGACATTTTCTTTAAAGCCTCTAAGGAGCTTTCAGCCTTTAATTCCTGAATAGTACCAATGAATGAATTTATAAGGATTACTGCCAAAATGATGATAACATCTGGCCAGTCTCCTGTTGATAGAAAATCAAATGGCTCATGAGCTTTTAATGTGACAATTGTTTCATAAATAGATAATCCTAAGGTTACCGCTATGGCAGCAAATAAAACAAATATCATAGGATTATTTAATTCTCCTAAGAAGATCATAAACCAGGATTTCTTCTTTTTTTCCTTTAACTCATTTGGTCCATATAAAGAAAGGCGTTTTTCGGCTTCTTCTTTTGTAAGACCATTCTCTAGATCTGTTTTTAAGAATTCCTTTGTTTCTTCTATACTTTTTTGTTCGAACCTTATACTCTCTTCCATATACTTTCCTCCAAAAAAATAAACAGGCACTAGCCTGTCTTTATCTATAGTATGCCACAAGACAAGCATAGTAATACTACTATACTTAAGTCTTGATGTTTCAAGTAATTCCGGAGGTTCTCCTCGTCTTGACGAAATTACTACCTGTAAGGTCATCTACTCCCTTAAGTATTTCTATCATACTCTTATTTTTTCACTTTGTCAATTTTTTATTTAAAATTGATCAAAAATCTTGTCTCTACTTTTTATAAACAAAAAAATTTATTTTTTTAAGAAATTATATATTAAATAAAAGGATAAATAAAAT
>CAMWJY010000181.1 GCA_947174685.1 uncultured Mollicutes bacterium
TATCTATGCTCTAAACGAAATCAAAAGATTAAGTCAGGCTGATGTATTGGTTGCAGTACTATCAGGAAATTTTACTATGCGTGGAGATTTATCTATTTTTGATAAGTTTGAAAAGGCAAGACAAGCCTTGAAGGCGGGAATTGATGTGGTTATTGAATTGCCTTTTGCTTGTGCAGTTCAAAACGCAGATCGATTTGCTAAAAATGCAGTAAGGCTTTTGCACTTAGCTAAAGTGTCTGAATTGTGGATTGGTTCTGAATCTAACAACCCTGACCTATATGAAGAATGCTATCAAGACTGGTTAAATCCTGAATCACAAGAAAAAATAAAGGAGCTTCTAGAGTTAGGAAAGTCCTACAAAGAGGCTACTTCCTCTATTATTCATCTACCAAGCAATGATCTATTAGGCTATAGCTATTATAAGGCAATAAAAGAAGCTAAATATCCTATCACTATCCATACAATAAAACGAATAGGAAGCTATGATTCCTTAGAAGCTAAGGAGTATGCTTCTGCTTATGCAATAAGAAATGATTTATCCTTAATGAAAGACTATTGTCCAAATTATGTTAATCCATCTTTAATAAGAGATTATAATTTTCTTTTTCCTTATCTAAAATACGAGATTTTAAACTCCTCTATTGAAGAATTAAAACAAATCCTTTTTGTTGAGGAAGGCTTAGAACATAGAATTAAGGAGATAACTTCCTATAATACTTTTAACGATTTCATCAATTTTTTATCCACCAAAAGATATACTAAAAGTCGTATTCAAAGAATGCTTTCCTATATTTTATTTCATATAACAAAACAAGAACTTCAAGATGTAGAATTAAGTTTCTTAAGAATATTAGGGTATTCTTCTTCTGGAAAGGCATATTTAAATCAAATAAAAAAGGAGGTTTCCATCTATACAAACATAAAAGAAGGAATTCATCCTGTTTTAGATATGGAATTAAAAATTACCAAGATATTGGATTTAATCTACTCTACTTCTTTACTCAAAATAGAACAAGGTAAACCACAAGAGATTTAAGAAAAAATAAGGATAGAAATTATCCTTATTTTTTTACTCAATATGAATTTTATTTTGCTGTATTAAATAGGCTTGCAGAGCACAAATCGTCTTTGCATCCCTGATGATGCCCTTAGAAATCATTTCTAAAACATCTTTTAAATCTATCCATAAAGGCTCAATAAATTCATCCTCATCTAGATGCTGGCAAGATGGATAATACTTTGTTACAAGATACAAGTAAATCTTTTCACTTGAATAGCCACAAGTAGGATAAATAGTTGTAAGATAGGATAAATCTAGGGCTACATTTCCTGTCTCTTCTTCAAACTCTCTTAAGGCAGCTCTATAAGGGTCTTCCTCATTTTCTAGCTTGCCCGCAGGAATTTCATAGAGAATCTCATTATAGGCATAACGAAATTGTTTAATCATTAGAACCTTATTCTCTTCTGAAATACAAAGAATTGCTGCACCACCATTGTGCCTAACAATTTCTCTTTTAGCAAGATTCCCGTTCTCGCATTCTACTTCATCTAAATCTAATCTTAAAATTTTTCCTTCATAAAGTACTTTTCGGCTTAAAAACTTTTCCATACATTTCTCCATATATAAATATATTTAATTTAATTCATATTATTACTATATCTATTATAGTTCTTCTGTATTCTTTTGTAAATACATCCCTTGATATCCTTTTCTCTTAATTTGGATTAAAAAGATAACGAGACATATGATACTCATTGAAGCGATACAAATATTAGAAATGCCCATAGAAATACCCGCACATTCAACTCCAAGCTGAGGAAAGCAATATAAAAGTAAAACGAGTAGGGGAATTCTAAATAGAAAGACTCTTGCAATATTAATAAACATTGTAAGCTTTGTCTTTCCAAATCCATATAGCACACCTAATACACCTGAATTTATAGCTAGAGAAGGTATTGACCAGGAATCATAGTTATGAATCATCTTTACATATTTCATAAACTCGTCTGCCTTTTCTGGATCCTGATCCTGACTATATAATCCAATTAATGCATTTTGGAAAATAAATCGAATAAATATCCACGCTACAATTCCAATCGCTGTAGAAAGAATGAATCCCTTTAAAAAACAATCTATGGCACGCTTTAAGTTTTTATTTCCTAGATTTTGGGATATAATCGTTGATTCTGTTTCTTCAAAGGAGTTAATAGGTGTAGTTGCGATACCATCTATACTATTAGAGACGGCTAAAGCTCCTACTACAAGTCCTGCAGAGGCTTCTGCTGACTTTACAGCCACCTCATCAGTAATATCAATCTGAGATTTTAATATTTCTAAATAACGAGCTCCAAAGATTGAATTTACGGCAACCTTACCAAATGAAAAAACAAACTTACCTAAAAAAATAGGGATAGATAAAATCAAAATTGGTTTAACATAGCCCCAAGATAAACTAAATTGCTTGAAGCTAATTTGAAATATATTATTTCTTCTTAGCATCATAAAGCCTAAAATAAAGAAAAGTGAAATCTGCGAAACTAAGGTAGCTACTGCTATCCAAATAATATTAGTCACATGGAAGCCATAGATAAATATTACATTTAATACAAGCTTTATTCCCATAGTCACAAAATTCAAATAAAAGATAGACTTTGTATTCCCTTTTGATTTTTGTAAGGCAATAAATGTATTGTTATAGGCAACAAAGATAAGCTCAACAATTTGAATAATAAAATAACCTGTAGATGCTTGAGCCTGTGCCTGTGATATTCCTGAGGCTTTACAGATGGGATAGGCAAGAGGAATACAAATTATAGCTAATACTGCCACTATACAGCTGATTAAAGTTATTAAAACATTGGCATTCTTTCTGGCTTTATCAAAATCACCTGCTCCAAAGCATCTAGCAACAATAATAGCACCACCAGCAGCCAATCCAGAACCAAAGGAGGACAAAAGATTTTTAATTTGTCCTAAGGCAGCAATGGAGGAAACGGAATCTGTAGAAATTTCATTTGCAAATATACTATCTACAAAATTATATAAGGAATTAAATAGATTATAGATAAATAAAGGGGCACATATTGCAATGACTACCTTCCACATATTTCCATTCAATATTAAATTTCGTCTTTTTTCATCTGTTATCTTCATAGACGTATACCTCTGGTCTTCACACACATATTATACACCCAATATTAAAATTATAATAGGAAAAATTATCACAAAAAACTTCCAGATAGAATATTTGAAAACATTTTCAATCGCTATGTGTTTAAAATAGTGATACA
>CAMWJY010000182.1 GCA_947174685.1 uncultured Mollicutes bacterium
AACAAAGCACACGCTTCAAATGAAACTATTGAACGTGTAAATGGAGGTTGGCTAGGTGGAATATCTAGTTGTGCTTATAGTGCTTTTAGTTTTACTTTTGGCAGTTTTAAGCATCCTGTTTAGCAAACGAAAGTAGCTAATTGGGAGATACCTTTTAGGCTTTTTTAAAAAAGTCCTAATTAACGTTTATAGTTTCCTTGTAAGCGAAAAGGGCAGGTGTGACGAGCCTGCCTTTTTCTTTTTGATACCTAATTAACGTTTGCATATATATTATAGCCTAAAATCAATTAATTTGCAAGCTAAAGTTGATAAAACCTTTTCTTTTTAACAATTATTTCACTTGAAAGTGCGATATAAAAGAAGTATAATATAAGAGCTTATGGGACCTCAGAAGAGGCCTAAAAAGAAAGGAAAATTTTATATGAAAAACAGAAAACAAATTCAAAGAATGGTTGGCATAGCCACTCTTGTAGCCATTGCGGTTGTTTTACAACTTATTGCCACTTATATGCCTAAACTTCCAGGAGGAATAAGTCCTACTTTAGCACTTATCCCTATCGTAGTTGGGGCAATCCTTTATGGACCATTGGGTGGTGCAATTTTAGGTACAGCAGTAGGTGTTATCGTTATTGTTGATCCCCAAACTTTGACTTTTTTTATGCCACATAATCCAGCAGCTACAATTATATTGTGCTTGTTAAAAACTGGATTAGCAGGCTTTTGCGCCGGATGGATATTCAAATTATTATACAAAAAGAATGTTCTTCTAGCTGTCATTTTAGCTTCTATCATTGTGCCAATTATTAATACAAGCTTGTTTACATTAGGAGCTGTTCTATTCTTTGGTGATGTATATGGTGGTGGAGGCTTTAGTATAGTACTTGCTACAATTATAGGAATTATTTGGTTGAATTTTATTGTTGAGTTTGCAATTAATTCTCTATTATCTCCGGCAGTTCTAAGAATTGTTCGAATCATAGCTAGAAATTACAATATCGGTATAAGCTTTAATGCTGGTGCAATCTATTCAGAAGAAGAGATGGCTGAAGCTTTAAATACTTCTTCAGTAGTAGAACAAGAAAAATAAGAAGGGAAAAGGATGCAGTTCTCCTTTTAGGGTTTTATGTATGATATTATTAGTAGATATAGGAAATACAAATATTGTTTTAGGCTTTGCAGAAGATTCTAAAATCATAGATACTTATAGGCTGAAAACCTCATTAAATCGTACAGCTGATGAGTATTATGTTTTAATTAAACCTATTTTAGATCAATATACAATTGAGGATTGTATTATTTCATCAGTTGTCCCTGTTATTACAAGCGCCTTAAAGAAAGCATTAGTAAAATATCATAAAAAACAGCCTATTATTTTAGGACCTGGTGTAAAGACAGGAGTTTCCTTAAAGGTTGATGATCCTAAGACAGTAGGAGCAGATATTATTTGTGATGTTGCAGGAATAAAGGGCTTTGCAGACGAGGCAATCATTGTAGATTTAGGTACTGCAACAAAATACATCTATACGAAAAATCAAGTATTTTATGGAGTTAGTATAGCTCCAGGAGTAAGTGTATCTATGAAGGCTCTTGTAAATAATGCTGCCTTGCTTCCTAGTGTTGAGCTTGTTTGTCCTAAAAAGGTCATTGGGACTTCTACAGTAGGCTGTATTCAATCTGGAGTTATCTATGGTGGTGCTGCCCAAGTAGATGGCATGATCGAACGAATTAAAGATGAAGTAGGCTGTAAAGATGCTAAGGTATTTGCTACTGGGGGATTATCTAGTTTAATTGTTCCTCTTTGTAAAAATGAAATTACTCTACTAGAAAATTTAACTCTAGAGGGTCTTTTAAAAATATATGATTTAAATCATTAGGTGTTCATATGCTAGTGTTATATATTATATTAGGTGTTATTCTAGGTCTTTTGGTGATTCTAATTTTACTTGCAGCTCTTATCCATCACGTAAGCTTTGGTAAAAGGTGGGATCCAGATGGGATTATCAAATATTATAGTCCTAGTGATTATGAGGGCTTAGAAGAAGAAAGCATAGAAATACCAACCAAAAAAGGGAAGCTTAGAGGAAAAGTCTATTTCTATAGAAAAGAAGAATATAAAGGCATTTTTATATTTTCACATGGAATGTGGGGTTCTCATAGAGCTTATGTTCAAGAGATGGAAATTTTAGCTAGAAATGGCTTTAAGGTGCTTGGTATAGATGCCTTTGGCACAGAATCATCTGAAGGAAAAAATATAAGAGGATTAGGAAATAGCCTACTAACTTTAGATTATGCAATTTCTTATATAAAACAAATATATCCAAAGGAAAATATCTATGTTATGGGGCATTCCTGGGGAGGCTTTGCTGCTGCTAATATAGCTAAGTACCATAGGGATCTTGCGGCAATAGTAGCTATGTCTCCTTTTATCAGCCTATCAAGAATACTTAAGCATCAGCTTCCTAAGCTTCTTTATCCAACCATTCCATTTTTAATTCTTATTGATGCAATGTACTGTGGAAAATATAGCTTTGCTAATGCTAAAAAAACCTTGAATCATACTATTGTCCCTACACTTATTCTTCATTCTAAGGATGATCCTATGGTTCCTTATTCAACTTCCTTAGGATATCTTAAAAAGCGTATTAAAAATCAGCTTGTTCAATATGATATAGTTGATGGAAAAAAGCATAACCCAGATTATACGATAGAAGGATTAACCTATACAGAACAGGCTTTAGGAAAATTAAAGGATATAAAAGATAAAGACGAACGAATAGAGTATAGAAAAACCTTAGACTATCATAAAATGGGTGAACTTGACGAAAATGTATTTAATGATATTCTGGATTTCTTGAAATTATATTGAAAATATGATATAAATGTAGATGGAACGGAGAAGCGAAATTATGGAGAAAAAAAATAAAACCTTGCTGTTGGTCAGTAAAATTATTATTGTAATTGCATTCCTATCTGTAGTAGCATGTACAGTCATTTATTTTATTGAATTTGATAAACCAAATAAATCATTTTTTTCAGTTCACTTTGCATTACCTATCATACTATTTTTTATAGGTCTTATTGCTATTATTATGTCTAATCTTTCTAGAAAGAGCATCTCTGGTGAAAGCAAGGGAGATCGAATGATGATTGGGGTAGGTTTGCTCCTTATCCTTTTTTCCATCCTGAGTTTAATTTTTTCATTCTTTCTATAAAAAATTTGACAGAATTTGGATGAAAAATTATCTCGATTTATGTATTGACAAAATATTCGAATTATTGACTATACATTC
>CAMWJY010000183.1 GCA_947174685.1 uncultured Mollicutes bacterium
TTATATAACAAATCCAAAAAAACTTCCATTCTTTTTATGAAAAAGAATAAAAATATTATTTTAAAGAAGCCTTTCTAATTGCCTTATTCCAACCTTCTAATTTAGCCTCACGTTCTTCTTTTGGCATTTGTGGAATAAAGGTTCTTTCAATCGGATTCTTTAATTTTATCTCTTCTAAGCTTTCAAATAGGTTAAGATGCAAAGCCGCCAAATAAAATGCTCCTAAAGCAGTAACCTCTCTATTTTTTGGTCTTGCTATAACAGCATTCGTAATACCAGCTTGAAATTCCATTAGAAAATCATTTCCAATGGCTCCACCATCTACTTCTATAGTAAGGATGTCTACACCTAGATCCTTCTTCATTGCCTCTACTACATCATTGACTTCAAAGGCTATAGCCTCTAAGGCAGCACGAGTAATGTGAGCTTTATTAGTCCCCCTAGTAATCCCTGTAATTAAACCTTCTGCCTCAAAATTCCAATAAGGAGCCCCCAATCCTACAAAGGCAGGAACCAAATAGACACCATTTGTATCTTCTACGCTTCTAGCTAGTTCTTCTGACTGAGAGGCACTAGAAATAACCTTGAGTTCATCTCTTAACCACTGAATGACTGCACCACCTACAAATACACTACCTTCTAAAACATAGGAAGGCTCTTTATCTGTTTGACAGCCTAAGGAAGTAATAAGACCATTTTTAGAAACTAACGCATCATCACCTGTATTCATTAATAGGAAGCATCCTGTTCCATAGGTAACCTTTAAATCTCCTTTTTCAAAACAACACTGTCCAAAAAGTGCAGACTGTTGGTCCCCTGCAACTCCACAAATTGGAATTTCAAAGCCTAATATTTCTTTATCTGTTTTACCATAGGTATAGCTAGATGGACATACCTCTGGTAAAATATCCATAGGAATATCAAACAGCTTACATAGATAAGAATCCCAACAAAGCTCATGAATATTATAAAGCATTGTACGAGAAGCATTCGTATAATCTGTTTTATAAATCTTTCCACCAGATAGCTGCCACATCAAATAGGTATCGATTGTTCCAACGAGTAATCGCTTGTGTTCAAGAAGCTCTTTAGCTTTATCCACATTTTTTAAAAGCCATTCGATTTTACTTGCTGAAAAATAAGAATCTAGCTTTAAACCTGTTCGATTTAAAATCTCCTCCTTATAGTCAATAAGATCTAAACACCGTTCCATCGTTCTTCTGCACTGCCATACTATGGCATTATAAATGGGTTCTCCAGTTTCCTTATCCCACATCACAACTGTTTCTCTTTGGTTGGTAATTCCCATACCAATCAGCTCTGAATGCTTTACTCTTGCTTCTGTTAGGGCTGTTGAAATTACACTTCTTACACTTGATAAAATATCAATAGGATCATGTTCCACCCAGCCTGGATGAGGATAAATTTGCGGAAATTCTTGTTGAGCTTGTCCTACCACTTCTCCATTTGTATTAAAAATAATGGCTCTACTGGATGTAGTTCCTTGATCGATGACTAAAATGTATTTCATATTATCACGTTCCTTAACTAAAGTCTATGATACAATTATACTATACTATTTGAAAATTAGATACTAATAAATCACATTTTGGTCAAGAAAAAAGCATAATATCTTGTATTAGAAGACATTATGCCAAAAACTGATTTTGATATTTTATTCATCCTTTGTATAAATCGTTTTTCCGTCCTCACTATAGCCTACAACTTTAGACACAGATGAATCCGGGCTATCATAAAATGTTTTTCCGTCCTTAGAATATGCTGTTTTTCCATTATATTCATATTTTGAATACTTTGCCATTTCAATTCTTTTGTTTTCTTCTATTTGTGCATCCCACACATCTCCAAAGGTAAAGGATTTATAATACTCCCCTAGAGCTCCAAGATTTCCTATGTCAAATCCTTCTGGAATGGTTACTACAACGCTTTCCCCATTTCCTTTACATATTGCCCATTCTTTTGCCTTAGGAATCATTATTTCAATAACTAATAAAAGCATCTTATATGGAAAGGTAAAAATCGTAAGAGCTAAATATAAAAGAATATTAAATAGTTCTAAAAATAGATTTGTATTATAAAATTGATTTACATATTTTTTAAGGTCTTTATTAAGCTTACGATAACATGAGTCATATGTGTCTGTATAACCAATAAGCTTTGTTGCTAAAACATTGAAAAAGAAAAATCCTCCTACCATGGCAAATAAAGCAAATTGACCAAAGTAAGCCAAACCATAAATTCCTAAAGCGATAGAAGCTATAACACCTGCAACAGAAATGATTGCCTTTAGAATTGGTTTAAAGCCAAACACACGATATTTTGCCCCTATAGCTAAAATTGCTAAATCATCCTGACTTGCACTTCTTCTAAAGGCTTTCCAATCCTTTCTACTAATTATAGAATCATAAAACTTTACTCCTGCCAAAACATTACTCTTTTTCCGTTTAGAACTGTCTGTAGAGCTATTTGTAGATTGTGTAGGAGTGTATAAAGAGCTTTTCCATAAGGCAAAAACCTCTTGCGCTATCTCATCAGGTACATCCTCAACACAGTCTAAATTTTCATTATACACTCCTACATAAACATCTGTTGCTATAGAATCCACCTCTTCTAAGAGTACATAAAGTTTCTTTGTCGTATCTTTACTTAAGTAATAATCTATTTCTTTAAACTGCTTTGTTTCACCTCCAAAAGAAAAAGTAATAACTGCAGTTCTTTCTAATATGGATTGCTTTAAAATGCTCTTAGTAATAGTTTCTTTAGAAGGCTCTTGTGCTTCTGTAGCTTTTTTATTTAAAGACATATTGCTAAAACTTTGATATCCTAGTATTCCACCAATCAAGCCTAGAATCCCTATAGGTACTATTAAACCTGCTAAAATTATCATCAAAAAATTTGCAATTTTATATCTTCTACCTAGTATGGAAAGACAAAAGCATATTACTGCATATCCCCAAAATACATAACCAATTATCCGAATTGATTCCATATCTTTCCCAAACAAAAAGAAATAAGTACACCCTATACCAACAGCCAAAAAAGAATGGATAATCCTCAAAACTAAACCTTTATTATTTTTCATATAAATGCACCTCACTTATTTGATAAATGAATTATACCCCCCCCCCGACCAAATTTGTCAATAGGATTTTTGACATTTTTTAACAAAAAAAAGTGTATGAAAAATATGTAGATTTTAACCATCTGACGAGGCCGACGAAGAGCCTGGTGTTGAGGGCGGTGGGGGGCGGAGGATTAAAA
>CAMWJY010000184.1 GCA_947174685.1 uncultured Mollicutes bacterium
TACCAGCACGAAGTAATAAGATATGAGAATCAATCTTAGCTTCCTGTGGTGCTTCCTTTAGTGTTGCAATTAACATTTTACTTGCTTTCATATGATAAAACACTTCCTTTTTCATAAAACACAACAAATTATACCATACTATAACTATAAAATCTATTCATATAAAAGCATTTTCTTAAAACTTTTTCTTTTCATTTCATAAAATATAGTGTAAAATAAAATTAAATGAATTACGATGGAGGAAATTTATGGATAAAATTATTGCCAAAAACGAACTGGGGATTTTTGCCTTGGGCGGACTTGGTGAAGTTGGAAAAAATATGTATTGTATTGAATATTTAAACCAAATCTTCATCATTGACTCAGGAATTTTATTTCCTGATGAGCATCTTCTAGGCGTAGATTATGTCATCCCAGATTATACCTATTTAGAACAAAATCAACAGAGAATTGTGGGTCTTTTTATTACCCATGGTCATGAGGATCATATTGGAGGAATTCCTTTCCTATTAAAGAAGGTCACAATTCCTAAGATTTTCGCTGCTGGAGTAGCAGTTGATTTAATTGAAAGTAAATTAAGTGAGTATCCTGATTTATTATCTAAGGTACAAATCGTAGAGTTTAAAGCACACTTCACATACAAATTTAGAGGAGTAGAGGTTTCTTTTATTCGTTTAAACCATTCTATTCCTGATGCTTACGCTATAGTGTTTAACACAAACCTAGGTGTTATTATGCATACAGGAGATTTTAAAATTGATTTTACTCCTGTAGGTCCTGCAGCGGAATATGAAAAGCTTGCTTCTTTAGGGCAAAAGGGTGTATTATGCTTACTTGCAGATTCTACAAATTCCTTAAGAGAGGGCTTTACAGAATCTGAAAGAAAAATAGGTGCTTCTATTAAGGATCTTTTTTCTAAGGTTGACAGCAGAATCATAGTTGCAACATTTGCTTCTAACATGTTTAGAATTGAACAGATTATTGAAGCCTGTGTAGAATCTAAAAGACATATAGCTGTATTTGGCCGCTCTATGGAAAAGGCTATTGAAATTGGACAACAAATTGGTTATATAAAGCCACCTAAAGGCACTATAATAGATTCTTCTGAAATCCATAAATACAAGCCACATGAGCTATGCTTCTTATGCACTGGATCACAGGGTGAGCCTTTAGCTGCTTTATCCAGAGTTGCAGGTGGAACTCATAAAACAATTAAACTCATTCCTGGAGATACAATCATCTTCTCTTCTAGTCCAATCCCAGGCAATCAAGAGGGTGTAAATAAAACAATTAATCTTTTATTTAAAAATGGGGCTAATGTAATTACTCATTCTCCTCTTGCCGACACACATACCTCAGGGCATGCATCTATGGGCGAACAAAAGCTTATGCTTTCCCTAATTAAGCCTAAGTATTTTTTACCTATTCATGGAGAATACAGAATGCAAAAGGTTCATGGAAATACCGCCATAGAATGTGGGGTAAATCCCGATAACATCTTTGTTTTAGAAAATGGAGATGTTGTAGCATTTAGTGAAGAAGGTGCTAGACTTGCTGGAAAGGTTCCTTCTGGAGAGGTTTATATTGATGGGTCTGGTATCGGGGATATTTCTTCTAATGTCATTAGAGAAAGAAAATATCTATCTGAGGATGGAATGTTTTCCTTAGTTATTACAGTAGATATCTATAAAAAGGAAATCCCAATTGAGCCTCAGGTTGTGTCTCGTGGATTTATCTATATGAAGGATAGTGAAGCCTTGACAAAGTCTATTGTATTAGAGGCTACAAAATTTTTAAATGCCGAAATGAAGAAAATGAAGGTATTAAACTTCAGTACCTTAAAATATAGTTTAACAGAATTTTTAAATCATTTAATTTTCTCAAAAACAGATAGAAAGCCAATCATTATTCCTGTATTTATGCAAATTGATACAAGACCTTAAGAGCTAGAGATTTCTCTAGCTTTCTTTATATCCTCTAAAAGCATAGGAATTTGATTTAAAGTTGGTATTGGATAGGAAGAGGGCGAGATTGCTAAAAAGTGGGTACAGCCTAGCAACAATAGATCTGTCTTTAGGTTCTTTAGTTCTTCTAAATAAAAGTTTACATCCTTCTTCTTTTCAATTGCTTCTATAAAATCTGTTCCATCAATCACCTTCACAGGATAATTTTCCTTTGCATAGGATATCGTTGTCTTAGAACCAATAAGTGTATGATTTGATGTTAAATAAGGTTTAAAATAATCAAAAACACCAATTACAGGAACTTTTAAATTGTATTTTAAAAATGAATAGGCAAGTATGGAAAGTGTATTGCAAGCTAAAACAATAAGCTCTGCTCCTTGTTCTATCAAATATGTAGATAAATAAAAGGCTCTTTTTAAAAGAACTTCTTTTGATTTATTTCCATAAGGAAAAAAGCCTTGATCTAAAAGTATAATCAGTTGATCTTCTTTACTCTTAATTTTCTTAGCAACTGCTAGACCACCTTTACCACTATCAATTATTCCAATTACCATAACAATCACCAATAAAGTTTATGTAAAACATCATAAATATAAGCAAAAAAAATCTCCGCTTAAAACCAAAAACGTCAAAGCCTACTTGAACTTTGACGTTTTATCTTAAGGTTGATTTATTATTTTAAGGGAAAACTACCTTTTTATACGATTAATGTCGTTAGTATTCAAAAAGTTTATCATTCTAGCGGTTTTTTTAAATTTGATGCTGTAAAACTCTAGGTATTCAATATTTGATTTAAAATCCTTATTCATTTTATTACCTCCCATAAAAAAAGCCCTAAGGATATCCTTAGGATTCGGCCAGCTCAGGGAATCCCATCTGGATCTACAAAGACATTATAGCATCTTATAAAAATAAATCAAGACATTTATCAAAACTTTTTTATCTTAGCTATTATTAATGAAAGAATTACAGCTCACCAAATACCACTTGCTCCAATATCATCTAAACTTTTCACAAGTATTTTTAACTCTTCAGCAACATTTTCATCTTTAATTAATCTTTGCCACACACCATAGTAAACTCCACCATTGGATTCATACTCATAAAAGGGTGTATAGGTATATCCTGAAGTATGTCGATTATGGTATTGTTCGTAGATTGTAATGGTTGCATAAACTTTTACAAAGCTTGCGTTTTTCTCTGTTTTATATTTTTGATAAGCTAAAACTCCATTACAAGTAAAAAGGATACCTACAAATAGCATGATAACTATAACAATAATATGTACAATTTCAT
>CAMWJY010000185.1 GCA_947174685.1 uncultured Mollicutes bacterium
AAAGACTATCGTAGGAATTTCTACGATAGTCTAAATTATGTTAAGATTTTTGTAAAAATGGTTCCCCATAATTCAAAGAAATTTTTCCTATGAACATCATCTTGACTTATGAGCTTTCCTTCCTGAATCAGTTGATCATTTAAGTAAATAAGTACCTTTCCACTACATTCACCATTTTCTAAAGAATACTCATATTTTACATCATAGTCCAGTTGTTCACTTCTCTTAGATAAATAGTAAACATCATCTTCAACAATTACATTAACTCTATTCTTATAAAGTATATGATTTATAGAATCTACTACCTTATCCTTTGAAACCACTTTGTCTAATTTATAATTGGCATAGCCCCAGCGTAAGAGCTCTAAGGATTCAGCATTTCTTGTGGTTGGTTTATCATACCCAAAGACTACTGTGATTAAGCCCATATTATCCTGCTTCATATGTAAGGTTATACAATATTTAGAAAAGGAGGTATAGCCTGTTTTTAATCCATCTAGATTTTTTACTCTACCTATCATTTTATTTGTATTTACTAGCCAAAATGGTTTAGAAGTATCTTTTCTAATATAGTCTTCTTGTAAATTTGTATAATTTAATACATCAGGATACTTCTTTATAAGCTCATTAGAAATTTTGGCTAAGTCATATGCTGAGGTATAATGATTTCTACTAGATAGCCCTGTACAATCGGAAAAATGAGTATTCTTTAAGCCAAGCTCATCTACCTTAGCATTCATTTTATCTACAAATGCTGCCTCTGAACCAGCCAAATGCATTGCCATAGCTATGGCAGCATCGTTTGCTGAGGCAATACAAATACATTTTAAAAGCTCATCAACATTGATCTCATCGCCGATAGATAAGAATGCCTTAGACCCTTCTACCTTTGTTGGTTCTTCTCCTATGGTTAGCATAGTAGATTTAGTGATTTGATTTGACTCTAGTGCTTCATAAATCAGCAATAAAGTCATAATCTTAGTCATCGAAGCCGGAGGAAGTCGTCTATCCTTTTCCTTATTATATAATACTTTTCCTGTGCTAGTTTCTACTAAAATTGCTGCAGTACTTCCCTTACATAAATCCACAGTTTCTGTAGTAACTGTTGGTTGTTCTTCTAAAGGCTCCTCTACTGCATTTCCTTGAATGGAAAATAATCCAAATATGCATGCTGCTATAAGAACAAAAATCCTCTTCTTCATATATATCACCAATAAAGTATATGTAATCTTATGAAGAATATAACAAAAAGCTATGCACAAATGTACATAGCCTTAAAAATTTGTTTAAATAGCTTCTTCTAGCTCTTTATTACGTTTTCTTTTCTTAAACCAATATACAATCCCCATAAAGCAACCAGACACCAATACAAAGCATCCACAGCCTATTCCAATATGTAAAGGAGTTAAAAGATTCTTATAGTCAAATTTATAACAAAGAACAATGATAGAGGCAATCACAAATCCAAAGATGGACCACATCGTTTGATGCTCATATCGATTTAGTAAATGCTTCATAAGCTTGGCAATTGTAAAGAACCCTATAATTAATCCTACTCCAAAAATTAAAAGAATCACAAAAGCATCTAAAGGAGTTTGTATCAAATTTTTAATTGTATTTAGCAATGGTTCATATAATCCAAGTATCATAAGGAGCATAGACCCACTAATTCCTGGAACAACTAAGGCAACAGAGACTAAAATCCCTACTAAAAACAAGGAAGAATACATATACCAAGGCATATGCAAATCAAGTTTTAGATTCTCTCCAGTTGGAATAAAGCATATACCCAAGCAAACTCCAAAGGCAATCACTGCAAATAGAATATCCCATTTCTTAAAGCCAGAATGATAAGCATCCATACCAATCTTTGGTGTTGAACACACCATTAATGCTACAAAAATCATACATAATTCAAAAGGAATATGCTTTAAGGCAAAATGCAAAGGAAAAAACATAGCCACAAAAGCTAACAGCATTCCTAAAAACAAGGGAAGCAAAAACTTTATACTCTCCTTGAAATCCTTTCTCAAATTGCTTATTCTAGTTATCAATTCTTCATATATACCCAATAAAACAGCTAAGGTTCCACCACTAATACCAGGAATAATCATTCCAACACCAATGACAGCTCCTTTAGCAAGAATTTTTAAATATTTCATAACTATACCCTATACCCTTTGTTTTATGTGCTTTAATATTATAGCATAGGATATTGATATAAAAAATACTTTTACGACAAAAAAGTACACAAATTTTAGTTTTGTGTACTCTTTTTCTCTTTAGTGAGTTTCTTTTTTATTTTAGTCTTATGCTTTGCAAGACCATAGAAAAATACTTCCAGTTCCTTAGGAGATTTAAAGCTATCCTTTTTACAAACATAAAAATCATTATCTCCTAATACAAAATAGATTTGATCCTCATATTCTATGATTCTGCTTAAGGCATTATAAGGATATTCTACTTTAGATACTTTATCTCCTATTTTCACTTGTAAAAGAAAGCTTTCCTCCTTAAAGGTAAATGCATTCTCCATTCCATGCTCGACAAGATTGGGATTTTTTTTATGAGTCCTCTTCTTCAAGGTGAAAATGGAATAAGTATTAATCAAAGCCAAAATAACTGCAAAGGATAAAAACAGGATTCCTATAACCATAGTATCTATAGAGTTTCCTTGAGCTGCTACAATTCCTATGATAATAGAACCTAAGACAGCCATAATAACTGAGAAAATATATTTTTTATAATAATAGCTTTTGGAATAGTTCACAATAATTTCTATTGCTTCTTCTCCAGTTATATGTGTTGTATTCTTAATAACCATAAAATAACTCCTTGTAACAAAATGATATATAGATTATACCATAGGAGGTAGCAAATCAGCAAGAAAGGATTCAATTATTTAAGCTTTTTTTCTTTACAAGAATATGAATTTATGATACAATTCATATTGGTCAATAAAAATAGCAGTTTAGCCAAGCGGTAAGGCAACGGACTCTGACCCCGTCATTCATAGGTTCGATCCCTATAACTGCTGCCATATTTTTGCTTGCTTAGTTCATCGGTAGAACGTATCCATGGTAAGGATAAAAGGCTAGTTCGATTCTGGCAGTGAGCACCAGTTTAAAAATAAAACTATATTTTATAGTTTTCACCTATAAGGTAACAAAAACTCTTGATTCATTTTTCAAGAGTTTTTTGTTTTAGAAATATTAAATTTTTAAAGAGAATCTATCAACTAACAGATTCTCTTTATAT
>CAMWJY010000186.1 GCA_947174685.1 uncultured Mollicutes bacterium
ATTATAGACATGGAATCTTAGATGAAATGCATGCTTTAAATGATATGGAAAAAAAGATTATTAAAATTCAGAGTCTAAATGCTTTAAAAAAGAAGGAAAGTGATTTATTCAAGGCTATATTTTATACTGCTGCCTATGACTTTAAATTGGATCCCTATTTAGAAAAATATATCACTACGACTACATTTGATTTTACTAAGCTTGAGAAAAAGGAAGTAGAAAAACATCTGACAAAGCTTTTGACACTACCAACACCAGGAAAAACGATATTTAAATATAAAAATATATTTACTAATCTTTTTATAGTATCAGAGAATGGTACAAAAATTTTAGATTACACCAAAAATGATCTCAGCTTGCGACTATTTGTTTTGTGGCAAGGCTCTGATATTGTCTTAGCAGAAAAATTTTTAAGAGAATATGGATTTTCAAAAATAGTAAAATCAAGAGTTCTGCATATTTTAGAATTACAGAATATTGAGCTTTCTTTAAATCATATGAAGGATATAATTTCTAAGCTTTCAAAAGAAGAAGTTCAAACTCTATTCGCCTATAAACGCGCTTCCTGCTTGGCATTTCATCAAATTTCAGAGATTAAGCAAATTGATATATTAGAAGCTCAGATGAATTCCTTTTATGATAAACATTATAATATTAAAATAGAACACTTAAAAATCAAAAGCAATGATTTAAAGCAGTTAGGATATAACGATATGCAAATTCCTCAGGTGTTAGATTATCTTTTAGAGCTCGTAAGGAATTTCCAAATTGACAATAAGGAGGATAGTCTAATTGAAGCTGCAAGGACTTTATTTAAAGAAAATGAGTAAATTTAACATAAATCTATAGAAAATATTACCAAAAAGTAGGATAATTCTTAATCTTTCTACATAAAATGATATTGGTGATACCTATGAAGGTAAATACAATGTTAAGAAAAGCAAGACTGCCGCTTGCAAAAATAAATCATGATGTATATAAGCTAGCTTGTGATAGTAGAGTTTGTGTAGAAAATACAGTGTTTGTAGCGATTGATGGGAATCATGTTAATGCAAACCAGTTTATAGAAGATGCTATCAGTAAGGGTGCAAAAACTATAGTCACAGAGCGTATTCAGGAAGTAACACACCCTAATATTAATTATATTTATGTAGATAACATTAGAAAGACTCTTGCCCTTCTTGCCAAGGCATTTTATAATAATGTTTCTAAAAAATTAAAAATGATTGGCATCATTGGTACGAATGGGAAAACCACGACCTCTACTATAGGATATAGCTTTTTTAATTCCATTGGAAAGAAGAGCATGCTGATAGGAACAAATGGTGTTTTCTTTAAGGACTATGAGGCAAAGCTAGAAAATACTACGCCAGATATATTGACGATATATCAGTATCTTTCTTTAGCCAAAAGAAAGAAAATCACTACAGTATTTATGGAAATTTCCTCCATTTCTGTAGATCAGTACAGAGTTTATGGAATAGATTATGATTGTTTAATTTTTACAAATTTTAGTCAGGATCATTTAGATTATCATAAGACAATGGATCGATATTTATATTGTAAGCTGATTCCTTTCATTAAGCTTTCTAGGTTTGCATATGCTATAGTAAATACAGATGATGAGGCAAGTAAAAGCTTTACTAAATACACTGACGCTCATATTGTTAGCTTTGGTGTAGAAAAGCCTGCAGACATTTTAGGAACGATTCATTCCTCCTTAGAATCTGGTATTTCCTTTTATACGAAGGATATGCTTTTTAAGACAAAGCTCATAGGTGAGTTTAATGTGATGAACTGCCTAAGCATCCTTGCCTTATGCTCTGTATTTCATATTCCCTTTTCAAAATTTCAAGAATTTATTTCCAATTTTCAACCTGTAGATGGAAGAATGAACGTGATTCGGTATGAGGATAAACAAATCTGGATAGATTATGCGCATACCTTTATGGCAACTAAAAAGGTTATAGAAGAAGCCTCAAGGCTATGTAGAGGTAAGCTTCATGTCATTATAGGCTGTGGTGGAAATAGAGAAAAAGAAAAGCGGTTTATGATTGGTTCTTACTTGAATTCCTTAGATGCAAGAATTATTTTAACTACAGATAACCCACGATTTGAGGATCCTTTAGATATCATTTCTGATATTCAGTCTGGCATTGAAAAAAGGGTAGAAGTCATTCCGAATCGAAAAGAAGCCATATTAAAGGGCTTAGAAGGATTATCGAAAAAGGATTATTTACTTGTATTAGGAAAGGGCTGTGAAAAATATATGGATATCAGAGGTGTAAAATATCCATATTCTGATCTGGAGGTTATCAATGAATGGATTAGAAGTCATTAAGCTGTTAGTTTTATCCTTACTTTCTGTATTTTTATATAGTATTTATGTGAAGGGCTTTAAGAAATTATCACAAACGGAAAGAACCTTAGGTCTGGATTCACATAAAAAGAAGAATGGGACAATAACAATGGGTGGTATTATTTTCTTAGTACTGCCTCTTTTTTTTATTCCTTTTTCTAAGACAACGATGATGATTCTATTTGCTGCCTTAGGCTTTGGTATTTTAGGAGCTATAGATGATTTACTCATTGTCATTTTAAAGAAGAATGATGGATTACCTGCATGGTTTAAAATTCTAGTCGAGATAGCTATTGCAAGCATCATATTTTTCTTTTATCTTAAAGAGAATAACTCTACAACATTAGAGCTTTTTTCCTTTAAGCTAGATATCAAATGGTTCTTTGGACTGATTATTTTATGGCTTATGCTTGCAAGCTCAAATGCCTGGAATCTTATGGATGGAGTGGATGGTCTATGTGCTGGGTGTAGCCTAGTCTTTGGGATTGGGTTAATGCTCATTGCTTTTAAGGAACAAAAATATGATATTTTTTATATGCTCATTGCATTTCATATTACCTTATTTGTTTTCTGGTGCTTTAATTTACCAAAGGCATTCCTATTTATGGGAGATGTAGGGGCTCTTGGTCTTGGTGCCTTTTATGCGATTACAAGTATTTATTTAAACTCTTTAGTGGCCTTTATTCTAATGGCAGGTCTCTTTATTTTTGAAACACTTTCTGTCATCCTACAAGTATTTTACTTCAAGAAGACGAAAGGAAAAAGATTATTTAAGATGGCTCCCTTTCATCATCATTTAGAGGCATGTGGTCTTAAAGAATTACAAATTGATCTCATTTTTTACATAATTCAAATTGTTTTAGTCATTCTTGCGATTTGTCTATTGT
>CAMWJY010000187.1 GCA_947174685.1 uncultured Mollicutes bacterium
GAGGTATCTGCAAATTCTTCTATGATATCTTCTGCCTTAGAGTAGCTTGCAACAGTACGATAGCTTGTCACCATCTCTTCTACTGTACCATTGAGCTTACCTAAAAGAATTTGTCTACGCTTAAAGTATTTCTTCATTGCTTTAGATAAAATCTTTGTTGCAACTACAGTAAGTAAAATAACGACTAAAGTCATACTCGCAAGCTGCCAAGAGGTAATAAACATAATGATTAATGTACCAATAATCATCATAACTCCACTAAATAAAGAGCTTAAGCTTTGAGCTAGCGTATTAGAAATATTATCCACATCATTCGTCATTCGACTCATAATATCTCCATGAGAGTGTGTATCAAAATACACAATGGGAAGATGAATGATTTTATGAAATAAATCACTTCTCATCTTCTTGACAATTCTTTGAGACAATATCGCGCTGATTAGTCCTTGAACTAAATTAAATATGGATAATAAGACAAAGAATCCAATCATCCAAAATAAATATGGATAAAGCAAATCAAAATTTCTTTTATCAATGGCATCAATTGCCGCACTTTGCAGTCTTGGTGTAATGACATGACAGATAACAACAACGAGTATTGCTAAAAATAATACAGAAACTAAAGAAAGCTCTTTTTGAAAATACTTCAAAAGTCTAAGGATAGTTCCCTTTCTATTTTCTGCCTTTTCTCCCATACCAAAGCTTCTTGGTCCTCTTCCTCCAAAACGTAAGGAAGGCTGTGCAGCTGAAGGTCCTTTTGTCTTAGGATCTGTTGCCTGTAAAAGCTTAAATAGTTCTATTTTTTCTATTTCAGAAAGCTCATCTAAAATAGTATCCTTTTCTTTTAGAATTGTATCTCTTGTTGAGGTGGTAAGCTTACCATCTTGATCAATTTCCTTTTTTGCAAGAGAAACTAAATTTAAGAATTCTTGTTTATTCATTGGCTACACCTCCCTTTAGCTGAGAGTTATAGATTTCTTGATAAATCTTGCTGGAAGCTAGAAGCTCATTGTGATTCCCTCTATCTACAATTCTTCCGTGCTCTAAAACAAAGATCACATCTGCGTTCATTACTGTAGAAATCCTTTGAGCAATGATTATCTTTGTTTTCTTTTGATGCTTCTCATTTAAATTTTTAAATACCTTAGCCTCTGTTTTTAAATCTAAGGCGCTGGTCGTATCATCAAAAATTAAAATTTCAGAAGGCTTAAGGATAGCTCTTGCAATACTTAATCTCTGTTTTTGTCCTCCAGAAAGACTCATTCCCTTTTCGGCTACAACTGTATAATATCCTGCTTCCTTTGAAGAAATAAAATCATCTGCACAGGCAATCTTAGCTGCTTCTATAATTTCTTCTTTACTAGCATTAGGCTTACTAAATGAAATATTTTCATAAATTGTTTTAGAAAATAATTCACTTTTTTGTAGGGCAATTGAAACCTTACTACGTAAATATTCTAAGGAATATTCCTTCACATTAACATCATCAATTAAAATATTTCCACTACTAACATCATAAAATCTTGGAATGAGCTGAACCAATGAGGATTTTCCACTTCCTGTTGAACCTAATATACCAATAGTTTGACCACTCTCTATTGTAAAGCTCAAATCGTGCAATACAGGAACATCTGCTTGATCTGGATAAGCAAAGCTCACATTCTGAAATTCAATTTTTCCGAAGGTAGAAGTTTCTTCCTTAAAATCACCATCGTCTATAATTGGAAGTGTACGGAGTACTTCTTTAATACGTATGGTAGATGCTTGAGCACGTGAGGCTGTTTGAAATAAATTTGCCATATTTAAAACTGCCATCAAAATTCTAGAAATATAGGTAATTGCTGCCATAATTTCTCCTGTCGTAAGTCCTTGATTCGTCTTAATATTGATTCCTCCGACATAAATGATCGCAACAATACTCAAGTTTAAAATAATATTTGTAATAGGCTGCATAAAGCTAAATAGCTTTAATACATACCTTTGGGTTCCAACTAAACTAGAGTTTGCTTTTTCAAACCGTGTTTTCTCATATTCTTCCTTCACATAAGCTTTCACTACTCTAGCACCAGAAACATTTTCTTGAAGTACTGAATTTAGACCATCAATTTTCGTTTGTAGAATTTTAAATTTAGGACTTGCCTTACGAATAAAGATAATTACAAAAATAATGACAAGTGGCAATGAACAGGCAAGCACTATACCAAAGCTCAAATCGAGCATCAGCATACAAAAGATTCCTCCAGCAAATAGCATAAAGGTTCGGACAAAGCCACGAATCAAGAGACCTACTAAATTTTGAATTTGAGTAACATCATTGGTGATTCTTGTTACTAAGGAGCCCGTTTCAAATTGATCAGTTTGTTCAAAGGATAAATGCATAACTCTTCTAAAGCAATCGCATCTCAAATCATTTGCAAAATTTTGACTACAAAGATTTGCAAATACACCACTTAAGACTCCAAATATACCACCTAAAACAACTAATCCAATCATAATAAGTCCATTTCTTAAAATGACATCTACATCAGGAATTCCATTATTATTAAGTCCATTTACACCTTCATCTATTATTTTAGATAAGAAGCTAGGCTGAAGTAAATCCATGCACACTTCTCCAATCATAAAGAGAGGAGCCCATATTGCAAAATACCAATATTTTTTAATATATTTAAGCATAGTCTTCTCCTTTCCAGTTCTTATATAATCTAGATAATAAACTATAAAGAACCATACATTCCTCATCTGTCAAAGTGGACAAGAGCATCTCGTTTTCCGCTTCATATTCTTTGATTAAAGTATTTACCTTGAGAAGCCCTGCTTCACTTAAGGATAAAAGTACTCTTCTCTTATCTAAAGAATCCTTAGTTCTTATAATTAGGTTGCTGGATTCCATCTTTAATAAAATTTCCGATAAGGAGCCTGCTTGAATATGCAAACACCCTAAAAGATCACTTTGAGGAAGATTTGGATGATCCTTTAAGATGAGTAAAATTCGATATTGTCCAAGCTTTTTCCCCTTTTGATGATGTAAATGATGTCCACATTTTTGTAATAAACTCAATAATTCTTTTCTTTCCACCTTTATCACCAAAATCTATTTTACATTATTTCAAGAAAAATATCAAGGTACCTAACTATTTTTAAAAAAAAGTTAATACCCAATTTATTTTGAAAAATGCAATTATATTATAAATAAAACTATTTCATAAACTTTACACTAAAATATTGACTTTATTG